>UQKY01000019.1 GCA_900541785.1 uncultured Collinsella sp. | reverse complement strand
AACGTCAGATTGTCCAAATGCGGCCCGCGCAGCGTCGGCCGGTTACGGCGTTTGGAAAACGCCGTAACCTACTGAATGAGCATTGCGTCACCAAAGCTGAAGAAGCGGTAGCGCTCCTCGATGGCGGCGGCGTAGGCATCCATGATCTGGTCGCGGGAGGCAAGCGCGCTTACGAGCATCATGAGCGTGGAGCGCGGCACGTGGAAGTTCGTGATCAGCGCGTCAACCACGTGATAGGTCGAGCCAGGCATGAGGTAGAGCTGCGTCGTCGCGTTCTCGCGCACCACGATGTCACCGCGGCCGAGCGTGTCGGCGCCGTCCTCACGGCCCTCAAAATAGCGCGCCGTCACAGCCGGATCGGACACCGGCGCGTCCGCGTCAAACGCGCTCTCGAGCGAGCGCACCGCCGTGGTACCGACGGCGATCACGCGATGCCCCTCGGCCTTAGCCTTATGCACGGCGTCGACCACCTCCTGCGATACGTGGTAGCGCTCGGTGTGCATGACGTGCTGCGTAGGGTCGTCCTCCTCCACCAGACGGAAGGTATCGATGCCGACCTCGAGCTCGACAGCGGCAAACTTCGCACCCTTGGCCTCGATAGCGGCCATGAGCTCGGGAGTAAAGTGCAGGCCCGCCGTAGGAGCGGCAGCCGAGTGCTCCTCCTTCATGGCGTAAACGGTCTGGTACTTCTCGGGGTCGCCCTCGTAATCGGTAATGTAGGGCGGCAGCGGCACGTGACCGGCGGCGTGGATGGCCTCGTCGAGCGTGCGCGGCTCGCCGGCAGCATTGCAACCGGCCGGCTCAAAGCGCACCAGACGGCCGCCACGGCTATCGGTGACAAAGTCGATGACCTCGGCCGTCAGCACCACGGGCGCGCCCTCGGGCGCATGGGCGCCACCGGCGCGATACTCAATCTGAGCACCGGGCTTCAGACGCTTGCCCGGCTTGACCAGACACTCCCAAACATGGCCCAGCGGGTCAACATCCTCGCGGCGCTTGAGCAGCAGCGTCTCGACCACGCCACCCGAGCCGGCTTTGCGACCAATCAGGCGGGCCGGCATCACGCGCGTCTTGTTGATGACGAGCACATCGCCCGGCTCGATATAGTCGATGATGTCGCGGAAGATGCGGTGCTCAACGGTACCGCCGTGCTCCAGCGGCGTTCCCGCCTCGGAGCCCTTGCGATCCACCACCAGCAGGCGGCAGGAGTCGCGCGGATCGGCAGGAGCCTGGGCGATCAGTTCCTCAGGAAGGTTGTAGTCAAAATCATCGGTACGCATAGACACGTCGGATACTCCTTATATAGATAAAGTCTGCTCTACATCCTAGCAGGCCGCCAGCCCAAAAGAACTACTTTTTGGCGGCTTTGCGCTCGTCGCGGATGCGAGCGCGGTCCATGGCCGCCTCGACAGCAGAGAAGCGGCAACCACAGTAGTTCTGCCGATACATGCCCAGCTCGCGCGAACGGCGTGTCGCTTCGGGGTAATACGGGCGAAAATCGCGAATGACCGGAGTGAGGCCGCGGGCGGCAGCCAGACGCTCCAACACGTCATTACAGGTATCGAACAGCTGATACGGCGAGACGGCGAGCGTCGTGCCCACATATTCGAACCCGCGCTCCTGGGCCACACGGCATGCCTCGGCCAGACGCAGGGCATAGCACGCACGACAGCGGCGGGGTCGATCGGCGCCCAGCGGGGCCACACCGGCCTCCCAGCGATCGCGGTCCTCCCCCGCCTCGATGAGCTCAATGTCGCCGTCGGCACACCACCGGCGCAGCTCGTCCAGGCGGCGCCGCCATTCATCGCGCGGCTGAATATTGGGGTTGGTCCAGCAAATCGTGGGCTCAAACCCTTCCTCGCGCAGCAGGCGGACCGGCTCAAGCGAGCACGGCGCACAGCAAGCATGCAGCAGCAACGGCTTCATCAACATCTCCTCTCCCACAATGATTTTTTAATCCCCATCCCAGAAAAATCATCCCAAAAAAAGACTACCTTGCGAAAAAGCGCACGCCAAAGGACGTGTCCTCGCAGGCGACAATGCGACGGTCGCGCAGAATGGTTCGCACGTAATACCAATCGCCCACACAGCCCGACAAATGCAGACCAGCCGCCAGGTAGCACAGCAGCGGATAGCCCGAGAGCGCAAACCCTAGGGTAAACGCCGCCGTCACAACAACCGTCGGCGCCAGGCAAACCACCACGTACCGCCGGCGCGAATACACCACGCCCTCGGCGCAGGCGTAAATCATGCAGGTTTCGAGATTTGCCCCAAAGGTCACCTGCGCGCCCGCAGGCGCCAGCAGCTTAAAAAACACACCGTGCACCAGCTCGTGAACGGCAAATGACGCCGCCGAAACCGCAGCCAAGCCGACTATCCAGCCCAAGACGGCCGTCCAACCGCCCGCGTCAGCCGCATCCAGGTCAGCGGGCCCGCCCATCAGCATAAACACCGGCACCAGGCACACGGCAAATGCGCCGAGCACGGCCATCCCCCACACAAAGCAGGCGTGCAGAAAATCCTCGTCCTCAAACGCATGTATGTTGGAAATCTCATTCATAGCATCTTAGGATAGCGCCCCTGCCACGCACCCGTCCGCATGTGCGATAATGTCGAACGATATGCACGAATTGACCACCGCGTCGCCAGGCCTTGCGCCCGGCCGCGCCCTTACTATATGCGAAGGAGTCCCATGGCATCCAAATACTCCATGAACGACCGTCCCAGCTGGCCTCGCCGCGCCATCGTTACCGCCGGCGAGCCCTACGGCAACAAGGGCCTTCACTTTGGCCACGTCGGCGGCGTCTTTGTCCCGGCCGACTTCTTCGCCCGCTTCCTGCGCGACCGCCTGGGCCGCGAGAATGTCATCTTCACCTCGGGAACCGACTGCTACGGATCGCCCATCATGGAGAGCTACCGCAAGCTCAAGGAGAACGAGGGCTACGACAAGTCCATTAGTGAGTACGTCGAGTCCAATCACTCCCGTCAGGCCGCGACCCTCAACAACTACAACATCAGCTGCGACATCTACGGCGGCTCGGGCCTTGAGCCGGCGGCCAAGATCCATAATGAGGTGACCGCTGAGATTATCGAGCGTCTGCACGAGCAGGGCACTATCTCCAAGCGCTCTACCCTGCAGTTCTACGATGCCAAGGCCGGAACGTTCCTCAACGGTCGCCAGGTCATCGGCCGCTGCCCCATCCAAGGTTGCAAATCCGAAAAGGCTTATGCCGACGAGTGCGACCTGGGTCACCAGTTTGAGCCCGAGGAACTCATCGCACCCAAGAGCCAGCTCACCGGCGAAGTGCCCGAGCTGCGCCCGGTCGACAACCTCTACTTCGACCTGCCGGCCTACCTCGACTTTATGAAGACCTATACCGCCAAGCTCGCCCAGAACCCGCAGGTTCGCTCCGTGGTCTCCAAGACCATGGAGGAGTGGCTGCTGCCGGCTCAGCTCTACATCCAGAACAAGTTCCGCGAGGCCTTCGACGCCGTCGAGGACCAGCTGCCCGAGCACACCGTACTGGAGCCCGAGGGCAACAAGAGCAGCTTTACCGTCACCTTCCCCAGCTGGAAGGAACGCGACGACGCCCACGCGGTGCTCGCCAACGGCGGCGTGCGCTTCCGCAGCGGCAAGGCGCTCGTGCCCTTCCGTATCACCGGCAACATCGACTGGGGCGTTCCGGTGCCCGAGGTCGACGGCGTGAACGACGTCACCTGCTGGTGCTGGCCCGAGAGCCTGTGGGCGCCCATCAGCTATACGCGCACCGTGCTCGCGCGCGACGCCCGCGCCGCCGGCGTGACCGAGGGTGTCGCCGCCCAGGATGCCGCCCTCATGGGCGAGCCCGCCGCCGATTCCACGCAGGTCCCCGCGCCCACCTACCAGCACAGCTCGCTCGACTGGCGCGACTGGTGGTGCTCGGATGACGCACAGATCTACCAGTTCATCGGTCAGGACAACATCTACTTCTACTGCATCGCGCAGACCGCCATGTGGGAGGCCCTGGGCTGGGACCTTACTCAGAGCACCGTCAGCGCCTGCTACCACCTGCTCTACATGGGCAAAAAGGCAAGCTCGTCCTCGCAGACGCCTCCCCCGCCGGCAGACGACCTGCTCAACCACTACACCTGCGAGCAGATGCGTGCGCACTGGCTGTCGCTCGGCCTGTCCGAGAAGCCGGTGAGCTTTAGCCCCAAGGCATACGATACCCGCGTGACCGGCAAGGACAAGGACGGCAACGAGGTGCGCGCCTGCGACGACAAGCGCGTCATCGATCCGGCCCTCAAGGAGAGCGCCCTTTTGACCGGCGTCTTCAACCGCCTGGCCCGCAGCTGCTTCTACGGCGTCGCCGTCAAGGAAGGCGACGAGAGCCCCTATCGCAACGGCTGCATCCCCGCCGGTGCCGCCTCCGCCACCGTGGTCGAAGCCGCCCAGCAGGCAGTCCTCGCCTTTGAGCAGGCCATGTACAAGTTTGAGACGCACCGCGCGCTCGCCGTGTGCGACGACTACCTGCGTGCCGCCAACAAGCGCTGGAGCGACGCCTCCAAGGCCGCCAACAAGCTCGAGGGCGAGCCGGCAAACGCCGCCATGACGCAGGCCCTGGTCGACGCCTTTACCGAGCTGCGCGTGGCGACCGTGCTCATGCACGGCATCGTCCCGGCCGGCTGCGAGCTCATCTGCGAGTACTTCGACGTCGATCCGGTCGCCTTCTTTAGCTGGGATAACATCTTTGCCTCCACGGACGAGTTTATGGAGAGCCTGGGCGAGAAGCCCGGCGAGCACCGCGTGAAGCCGCTGCCCCCGCGCTTCGACTTCTTCAGCAAGCACGAGAGCCAGTACTAGAGCACGCTAGCAGCGGCGTGCCTGGAAAGTAATCAATTTGGGACGGGAAGGAAAGACGGATGTCCAAGCCGCGTCGTCGTAAGCAGAAAAAGCAGGTCAAAGCCGAGCTCAAGCTCAGGCAGTTTGCTGCTACCGAGCTTTCCGACCAGCTTGCCGCCCTTCCCTGCGCCACCGACCTGCCGCGCTTTATGGTCGACACGGTCGCCGGCGCCTATGCACCCGCCGATGCCGAGCTCATGATCGAAGGCTTTGGCGCTGCGGCCACGCGCCCAGTCACACTGCGCGCCAACACGCTCAAGGCGACCGCCGAAGACATCGCTGCCGCACTCGACGAGGCCGGCATCGCACACCAAACCGTTACCTGGTACCGGGATGCCTTCATCCTGCCCGAGGCCCAGGTTTCCGACCTATGGGACCTCGACATCTACCGTGACGGCAAAATCTACTTGCAAAGCCTGTCGTCCATGATGCCGCCGTTGGTCCTGGGCGCTCAAGCCGGCGAGGACATCCTGGACATGTGCGCAGCCCCTGGCGGCAAGACGACGCAGATTGCCGCCCTCACGCAGGGACAGGCGCACCTCACGGCCTGCGAGATGAGCATTCCCCGCGCCGAAAAGCTCGAATCAAACCTCCATCGCCAGGGCGCCAAAAACGTGCCCGTCATGCGTATCGACGCACGCGAGCTCGACGAATTCTTCCGCTTTGACCGTATCCTGCTCGACGCCCCCTGCACCGGCACGGGCACCGTCATCAGCGGCAACGAAAAGAGCCTGCGCGGCCTGACCGAGCAGCTGCTTGACAAGTGCGCCCGCTCGCAGCGCGCACTTCTGGACCGCGCCATGGGCGCCCTCAAGCCGGGCGGCACGCTCGTCTATTCCACCTGTTCGATCATGCCGCAGGAAAACGAGGACGCCCTGCAAGAGGCCCTCGACAAGCATATGGACTGCGAGCTCATTCCCCTCGACGGCACGCCGAGTGAAAGCGAAGCACGCCGCGCCCAGGAAGCCAGTGAGGAGCCGCGCATCGAGTCCAACGCTCTCACCGAGGCAATCGCAGCGGGTCAGGTATCGGCCATCACCAACGGCATGCCCGGCACGCTCACCATCCCGCCCAGCCGCGACTTTGAGGGCTTCTACATCGCCCTGATCCGAAAACGCAGCTAGTGCACGGATTCAAAACTCAACAAACTATCTCCGTGCGCGCTTGTCCTGCTGGTCACGGTGCTGCTTAAGTGCCTCGCGTTCCTTGCGCTCGGCTCTTTTGCCCTTAATGGCCGTGACCACCAAGTAGATGACCGCGGCGGCAACGATTGCGCCCACACACAGGCCAATCGAGCCCAACATTGCTGCCAATTCCATACCGCGTCACCTCTCTTTTAAACGGGACATTCAAGATAGCACCTCAATACCCGCCACCACAGCTCCTTCACGTTCGTCGGCCTTTCGGTCTAACGGATGGCGCGGCGGGGAAAAATCAACTCGTCAAACGATTTAGCAAGCACAACGCTGTCGGCACCCCGCCGGCCACCATCGCATAGAATCGAGCCCCCATGGATACTCTCAACGATTTGAACGAGCGCGTCGACGCCTTTGTCGGCACCAGTTCCTTCGACGCGCCTGCCGCGACGAACGACCAGGCCCCCATCGATGTTCCCGCCGAGGTTCACGAGGACATCGTCGCCTCGGTCGATTTTTCCGAGGTCGAGCTCGCAGACGAGTTCACCGAGCCCCAGGTAGCCGTGACCCCCAACGGACTGCTCCCCATGGAGCCGCTGCCCATTGACGGGCGTCTGCGCAAGGCGGCCCTCCGCATGCCCGACGAGATCGAGGAGGCCAGCGGCTTCACGCTCTTCGGCCGCCGCATCAAGTCGCTCATCTACACCACCGATGTCGCGGTTATCCGCAACTCCAACGCCGATGCTGTCTTTGCCGTTTACCCCTTCACGCCGCAGCCCGCCATTACGCAAGCGCTGCTGACCGTCGCCGAGTGCCCGGTCTTTGTAGGCGTGGGCGGCGGAACTACGACCGGTAAGCGCTCCGTGCAGATGGCAGCCGTCTCCGAGATGCAGGGCGCGGCGGGCTGCGTGGTCAATTCCCCCGCCACTGCCGAGATGGTCGAGCACATCACCAACATCGCCGACATCCCCGTCATCGCCACGGTCGTACGTTGCGACGATGATGCGCATGCCAAAGTGCGCGCCGGAGCCAAGATTCTCAACATCGCCGCCGGCAAAAACACGCCCCAGGTCCTACGCGAGCTGCGCGAGCACTATCCCAACCTGCCGCTCATCGCACCGGGCGGCAAAACGCCCGAGAGCATTCGCGAGACCATCGCCGCCGGCGCCAACGCCATCATTTGGACGCCGCCTTCGGCCCAGCAGCTGCAGACCGACATGATGCAGCGCTACCGCAAGATGAAAGAAGACGCCACGCCCGTCATCTCGCGCGACGATGTACCCATTATCGACCAGGTCGCCGCCGCCGAGGTCAGCCAGGTCGAGAACATGAATCCCGACGTGCCGATTCCCGACGAAGTCATCGAACGCGTCGCTTCGATCCACGATCATATCGAGGAGCGTCGCGCCAACCGCGGACTCAAGCCCTCGCTGCACGGTTTCTTCTTCCGCGGAAAGAAACGCTAGCTGCAACAGCAAGGCCCGTCCCGCAAACAACGGGACGGGCCTTTTTCGCTTGAGCAATCATGCAGCGACGTGATGGGCCAAGTTAATCCACGCGCTTGTCGCCCATAAAGAAGAGCGCCACCGTACCAGGTCCGGTGTGCGAACCGATCAGAGCACCGATGCTATTGATTTCAATCTTGCCTTTGAGCTGCGGAACCTGTTCCTCAATCAGCGCCGCAACGGCCTCGGCATCCTCGCGGCACGCCGAATGGGACAAGATGCACTTACCCGAATAATCCACACCATCCTGCACGTGTGCCATCATGGTCTTGGCCATCTCGGATATCGCGCGTTTCTTAGTGCGAATCTTCTCACGTGGCGACAGCCCACCTTCGCAATCGACCGTCATAAGTGGGCAAATCTTAAGCGCTGTGCCGATAATCGCGCTCGCGGCCGAAATGCGACCGCCGCGCAGGTAGCTCGACAGATCGGTCGAGAAGAACCAGTGGTGAAGGTTGAGCTTATGCTCCTCAATCCACGCGGCCGTCTCGTCGAGCGAAACGCCGCTATCGCGCACGTCGGCGGCATACTCCACCAACAGGCCAAAGCCCGAAGACGCCCCCAGCGAATCGATGACGCGCACCTTGCCGCCCTGGGGATGGCGATCCGCGAGCATCTGCGCCGCAACGCAGGCCGATCCATACGTGCCCGAAATACCCGACGACAACGTCAGGTGCAGCACGTCTTTACCCTCGGCAACAAACGGCTCCCAAAACTCCTCGTACTCACCCACGCTCACCTGAGACGTCTTGGGCATGGCGCCCGCGGCAATCTGGGCAAAAAACTCGTCCGGCGTAATCGACTGATACAGATCGTCCGTATAGACAACATCGTCGATCTCGTAATGAAAACACACGACAGGGATATTGCGCGACGCAAAGAACTCACGGGTTCGGTCGGCGGCGGATTCACAGGTCAGGACAAAATCACTCATATGAGGCTCCTTAAGTATTGCTGCGCAAATTATCGCACAGCAAGCCTAAATACGATACAAACGTCCACTATTTACCAATTCGAACCATTTGCATTGAATATCTTTATCATGAACATCCCCATCCCCGCCATGGGCCAACATGGGCAAAATCACCCCCTTCGTCTCCACTTAACCGACACATCAACCTCAACTAAATCGATTTAGCAAACCGTTCAGCTGACAATTCAGCCGCCGGCGCAAAATCGAAACAAAGCCGGCGCATACTGATAAACGTTTGACGCTGTTTTATCAGTTTTACCAACCATATCGGAAGGTGTTTCATGGTCGCATTCGATCGCAATCCGCAAGACTTTAAGTATCTGCGTCTGCTGTCGAGACAATTTCCCACCGAGCAATCCGCGTTTACCGAGATCATCAATCTCTCGGCCATTCTCAACCTGCCCAAAGGCACCGAGCATTTTATGAGCGACGTGCACGGCGAGTACGAAGCCTTTATGCACATCCTCAATAACTGCTCGGGCGTCGTGCGCGAACATGTCGACGAGATCTTTGGCGACACGCTCTCCTTTGACGAAAAGGGCGAGCTGTGCACGCTTATCTACTACCCGCGCGAGAAGATCGAGCTGGTCCGCAGCCGGCGCGAGGACTCCCCCACCTGGTACAAGACAATGCTCGACCAGCTCATCATGGTTGCCCGCTCGCTTTCGAGCCGCTATACGCGCTCCAAGGTGCGTAAGGCCATCCCGCGCGATTACGCCTACATCATCGACGAGCTGCTGCACACGCATCCGGACGAGAACAACTATCGTGTGCGCTATCACGAGCGCATCGTGGAGTCCATTCTGGAGACCGCAAGCGCCGACGACTTTATCGAGTCGCTCGCCTCGCTCATCAAGCGCCTGGCCGTCGACCACCTGCACCTGGTGGGCGATATCTTCGACCGTGGCGGCGGCGCTGCCAAGATTATGGACCGCCTGCTCACCTACCATTCGCTCGACATCCAGTGGGGCAACCACGACCTGCTGTGGATGGGCGCCGCTGCCGGCGAGCCCGCCTGCATCGCCACGGTGCTGCGCAACAACCTGCGCTACGACAACTACGAGATCCTCGAGAACGACTACGGTATCTCGCTGCGCGAGCTCGTCGCCTTTGCCGATGCCACCTACACCGCCGGTGAGACCATCACCCCGCTGATCAAGGCCATCAACGTGCTGCTCTTTAAACTCGAGGGCCAGATTATCCAGCGCCACCCCGAGTTCGACATGACCGACCGCCTGCTGCTCGACAAGATCGACCACGACGCCGGCACGGTCACGCTTGCCGACGGCAGTGTATGGCCGCTCACGACCAACGACTTCCCCACCGTCGATCCGGCGGACCCCTACACGCTCACGCCCCAGGAGCAACACATCATCGACAAGCTTGTGTCCGAGTTTGTCACCGCCGATCATCTGCATCGCCATATCGATTTCCTCTACACCCACGGCTCGATGCACAAGGTCACCAACGGCAACCTGCTGTTCCATGGCTGCGTGCCGCTCAACGAAGACGGCACCTTTAGCAGCATGAACTGCCTGGGTACCTGGCACGCCGGCCGTGATTATCTCGATTTTTGCGACCGCATCGCCCGCCGCGCCTGGCGCGTGGGCGACCGCGACGCCCTCGACTGGATGTGGTACCTGTGGATCGGCTTTAACTCACCCGCCAGCGGACGCCTGGTGCGTACCTTTGAGCGCGCCTATATCGCCGATAAGAGCACCTGGGCCGAGCCGATGGACCCATACTTTACGCTTACCAAGTCGCCCTCGGTCTGCGACGACATCATGCGCGAGTTCGGCGTTGCCCCCATGGCATGTTCGCCGACCGGCCACATCATCAACGGCCACACACCCGTTAAAACCACCAAGGGCGAGCAGCCCATCCGCGCCGAGGGCAAGCTGCTGGTCATCGATGGCGGCTTCTGCCGCGCCTACCATCCCAAGACGGGCATCGCCGGCTACACGCTCATCTCGAGCTCACGCGGCTGCCGCCTCAAGTCACACCGGGCCTTTACCACGGTTGCCGAGGCACTTACCCGCAATGTCGACATCGAGAGCGAGACCAACCGCTTTGACGAGGCAGACCGGCGCCGCATGGTGAGCGACACCGATACCGGCGCCAAGATCCGCAGCCAGATCCAGGACCTACGCCAACTGCTCGATGCATATAGAAACGGTGCTATCGAGGAGCGCGCCTAGCCCCGCCTGCGGGGATTGGCTAAACTTGCTGAGTTCGTCATCCCCACGGCGCTCCGGCGCCACCCTAAGGCAGGTACCATGCAAAAGCTCCTTGCGCAGATCATGAAGTTTGGCGTCGTCGGCGTCGTCGCCACGGTCATCGACTTTGGCATCATGAATCTGCTCCACTACGGTCTGGGCCTTAACATCCTGATCGCCAATACCAGCGGCTTTATCGTCTCGCTCATCTTTAACTACGTCGCGAGCATGAAGTACGTGTTTGCGCACAAGGAGGGCATGAGCCGCCGCCGCGAGTTCATTATCTTTGTCGTGCTGTCCGTGATCGGCCTGGCTCTCAACGACGGTATCGTGCTGGCGCTCAACGCCGGCCTGGGGCTCGAGGCCAATATCGCCAAGATTTGCGCCACCGCGCTTGTTATGGTCTACAACTTTGTGACCCGAAAGATCTTCCTGGAGGGCGAGGAGACTAAGTAGCTCGACCTCCTCCTATCACTACGAGGCCCACGGACGACGTACGTCGAGCGCTGCGTTATTCGTGGGCCTCGCTCGTTTACGGAAGGATTTGCGACGTCTGCGGATTGTCTCTTGCAAATTTGGCGAGTTCGTATAGTTCTTGGCAAAGCCCTTACGTTTCCCCTGCAAAAGCTCTAAAGTATCCTCTGCTCGATTCGTCAACGCATTGGATGTGATTACGTGCGCAAGGCACTGGCACAACCTCATACTAAGCAATTCCTCAAGTTCGCTGTCGTGGGTCTTATCTCCTTTGGCATCGACTGGGGGATGCTCATTGCGCTCGTCGAGCTGTTCCACCTCGATTTTTTGATGAGCACCACGATCTCGTTTATCACGTCCGTCGTGGTCAACTACTGGCTCAGCATGAAGTACGTGTTCGACCATCGCGAGGGCATGAGCCGCAAGCGCGAGTTCACGATCTTCACCATCCTGTCGGTGATTGGTTTGGGCCTCAACGACCTGTACATGTTTGTGGGCGTCACGTTTTTGAGCATCGGTTACCAGGCCATGAAGGCCATCGCCACGTTCCTGGTCACCTGGTACAACTACTTTAGCCGCCGCTTCTTCCTCGAAGGCGCGCAGTCGTAGACGGCCCAACATAATCTCGCTTCGCAGCCGGTTGGAATTCACGTTCCAACCGACTTTTTGTTTACAGAGCCTGCCGAGGAAAGCGTACGAGGCGGGCTACAGTGCATGAATGGGACGCGGTTTCTCCATGAGCGCCGTTCCGGAAAGTGCATCCCAGATTGCAGCCTCAGAATGGGATGCAGCTTCCGCAATGCCGTCCTAGCGGAAACTGCGTCCCGGAATCAGTCAGCAGAACGGGACGCAGCTTCCGGATGAGCCCCCATGCGGAAAGTCTATCCCGGAATGAGCCCTCAGAGCGGGACACGCTTTCCGAAACCCGCCCCATCGGGAAACTGTATCCCGGTCTGAGCGGGGATTCCGGGACGCAGTTTCCCGCGGATGCCGAAACGGAAAGCCCATCCCGTTATCGATGTCTAGAACGGGATGGGCTTTCCCAATGGATGCTGATGCGGAAACTGTGTCCCGGAATTCGTCTTCAGAGTGGGATGCATTTTCCGGTTGAGCCTCGATTGGGAAACGACGTCCCATTCACATGAAGACGGGCGGCTCGGATGTTGGTCCGAACCGCCCGTTTGGCGTGTTATGTCGAGGCCTCTAGCCCGTTACGTAATACCAGACTACGTTGTCGCCGTTTTTGAGAACGTAGTTGCTGCAGGCCGTATTGGGCGTTACGCCGTTGACGGAGTACATCCAGCCGCTCGTGCCGCCGTGCTCCTTCTCGGCCAGGCCGCCGATGGCGGCGACATACGTGCCATACGACGAGCCGTGAGCATTCACAGAAAGGCCCAGAGCGCACAGGGCATCGTAGGCCGTAGCACCCTTATTGAAGGTGAACGTACCGCCAGAAGACACAGGATTGCCCACAGCGCTCGATGTGACCGAAACAGTCACCGTGACATAGCCAGACTGCTGCGAGCCGCCCTGATTGCCCGCAGAGGCGTTGCCGCTGTTGGATGCAGACCCACCGCCGGACGCCGAGCCGCTGCCCGAAGAAGAACTCGATCCACCAGCGGATTCCGAGCCCTGTCCGGCAGACGTGCTGCTGGACTTCTTGCCGCCCTTGCCTTCGGACTTCTTCTCCTTCGAATCCTTGTCAGACTTCTTGTCCGAAGATTCAGACTTGTCCTTGGAATCAGATTCATCCGAATCCTTCGACCCGTCCTTCGCATTGTCCGAAGATTTGGAGTCCTTGGGCGCAGCCTTGCCCGAAGCGGTAGTCGAGCCGGAAACCGACGCATCCTTGGCAACGACGCTCTCCCCTGTCACAGCCCGCGCGATCCAATCGATGGACCATGTACTGCCGTCAGAGGGATAGACAAAACCCAGCGACACAACGATCAAAACGATGCAGCCGGCCGTCAGAGCGCCAAGCAGTGCCTTGCGCCGAGGGGCGGACGCCGCCGAAGCGGCGCCCTTTTGCTTTGCATCGTCGAGCTGAATGAACGACGAGTCGGGTTGTTTGGAGTCGGCGTCCTGCGGCTTATTGGACATAGCCCTCACCTACCGACGCTTGGTGAATACGAACACGCCGATGACGGCAAGACCGATCACGCCAGCCGCAACGCCGACGATGGCAAGCGGATTGAAGCCAGACTGCTGCGCGGGAGCCTCAGCGGACTTCTTAGCGGTAGTCGCGGCGGCCGCGCCCGTATCGGACTTGGAGCCGGACTTGCTGGACTTCTTATCAGACTTCTCGCTGTCCTTCTTGTCGGACTTGTCGGAATCCTTCTTGGAATCCTTGCCGTCCTTGGTCTCGGTCTTGGTCGTGGTGGACACCGGCTTTTGGCCCGGAGCAACAGCACCGCCAGTCTGCTGGCCGTTTGTGCCGTTACCGGAGCCAGAACCAGCACCGGCATTACCCGAGCCACCATTGGAGCCAGAGCCACCGTTACCGCCAGGGTTAACGGCATTCTTGACCCACTTGGCATACAGCGTCATATCGGCCGTCACCGCAGCGCTAAAGTCATACGCCTCCGTACAAGCCTCGTCGGTATACCAACCAGCGAAGGTATAGCCCTCGCGTGTCGGATCGGCAGGCTTGGCGATAGAGCCGTTGGCGGCCGTAGTCTGAAAATCGACCTTGGACCCCTCGCCAGCGCTAAACGAAACCTTAACGCCAGCATTCAGCTTGAACAGCGTGCCAGAGTCGTTGATGTAGTACAAGTTGCCCTGGGCATCACAAGCGATTGGCGAGTCACAGTAGTTGTTGTGGCCTGTTGCGCTAAACACACCAGAAGCCCCAGCGTCACCCAACTTGTAACGATATACGCCACCGCCCGAGGTGTAGTTAACGAAATCAGGGCTCTCGCCGTAGTTAACCGTGAAGTAGACATACGCGTCTTCGCCCTGGACGCTCACCAGCGGAGCGCCCTTGATGCCACCAGTGGGAAGCGCAGTGCCATCAGCAGACGAAACCAGCGTCGTTTCAAAGTCGCTGGCCGGATCAATAATCGCTAGCGCAGAGCCGCCAGCAACCTCGCCGCCAACAATCAGCTTGCCATCATACGTCGTAGGCACACACGCGCAGCCAGTAAGGCCAAGGTCAACTACACGCTCCTCGGTAATACGCGAAGCGGCATCCGCATCACGTGAGTCGCCATCAGAAATCGCCAACACGTGCAGCTTGCCGTCGCGCGAGATGAGATAGGCATGGCTGCCGTCAGCCGAAAGCACGCAAGTGGAGTTGACAATCGATCCAACCGAAACACTTCCGAGCACATCGCCCGAAGACTTGCTGAGCATCTCGACGGTACCGGCACTGGTGGGAACCAAGACAAAGTCATCACCCACCGTCGCGCCTGTCCAGTAATAGCCCTCATTGGCATTGACATGCTGCCAGGAAACAGCACCTGTCAGCATGTTAATGCGCGTCAGGTGGCCGTTATTGTACGTACCCTTTCCATAGTCGACATCAACGGTGCCGACATAAAGGTAATTGCCATCAACCGTCAGCTGAGAATTCGACTGAGCAGTCTTGTTCACGGAGTCAGTGACCCAAACCGTTGTGAGCGCGTCAGCCGTCAGGGCCTGGACCGCACCGCCGTCAAGCGGAACGATAACCAAACCGTTCGCATAAATCGGGCGCGAGGTGTAACCGACCGCTTTCTTAAGATTCGACTCGTCAAGGACCTTGCCCGACTCGGCGTCAATCTTTAGCAAACGGTTGTTGACGGCAAGATACACGTTACCGTTCACGACGATAGGTTCACTCGCGTTGGGATACGCCGAACCAGAATACGCCTTCCAATCGAACGTCCAAGAGCTCGCTAGCGCACCCGTAGGCGTCGAAACGTTCTCGACCGCCGCATTGGACTTGCCATCCCAATCGGACTTCCAACCGGACGGACGCGGGGCGCTCGGATTGACTACGACCTCGTCGGGATTGGGAACCGTATCGCCAGCAGCATAAGCCCAGACAATCGTGTCGCCCGATTTGACAACGTAGTCACTATCGAGTTGGGGTCCGGGAACACCGTTAACAAAGAACGACCAGGAGCCCGTCAGTTTGGTGCCATCAAGCGGGGACACGAGACTATGGACATTCCAATAGCCCCCATCATTGAGCATCACGGACTCAATGCCCAAAGCATCAAAGTAGGCGGCAGTGGCGTCCTTGATCGTCGTGCCCTCAACAAACACCTGCGTCGAAGGATCGGTCCAGCGCTGTGCCTTATCGCCCTTCTTGCCGATGATCTCCATCGAGACAGAAACTTGACCGGGCATGGTGCCATCGGAACCATAGACCCAGGTAATCTCATCGCCGGCCTTGAGCGTGTAGTTGCCTGCGCCGACATTGGCCTTCTTGCCGTTGACAAAGAACTGCCAGTATTTCCAGGTACTCTCGTTAACCTGCTCGGTCGAAAGCGTCACGTTCTTATTGAACGGTGACGTCAGAGAATTGAGGAACCAACCGTACGAGCCCTTGCCCGTGTCGGCGCCAATACCGGCCTGCTTAAAGACCTGCTCGGAAAGATCGGCGGCAGTTGTGCCCTCTTCCACCAGCGCGGTCGTAGGCTGAGCCCACGTTTGCTGAGCACCCGAAGCGTCCTGGCCGATAACGGTGCAGCTTACGGAAAGCCGGTCGGTGGGCGCCGGGTCGCCGTACTTCGAGTAGCACCAGACGACAGAGTCGCCCGCCTCGAGCTTGTGGTTGCCAGCGCCCACCGATGCAGCGACGCCGTTGATGAACAGCTGCCAATAGGCGCCCGTAGCATGGTCGTATGCAAGAGTACGATCCGGCTCGAAAGGCGACGTAATAGAATTGAGCACCCAGCCCCAAGAACCATTGGGGTCGTAGTCGGCCTTGAGACCGGCCTGCTTAAAGAGCTCTTCGGAAAGATCGGCGGCCGTCGAGCCGTTCTTGAGCGTGTACAGCGAAGCGGCAGCCCACGTCTGCTGCTTGCCCTTGGCATCGATGCCAATGACGGAGCACGTCGCTGTGACCTCGGGGCTGTTTTGACCACTCGTGCCCACGACCGTCAACGTTGCCGATACGTCCTGGTTGGCAAGCTTGGCGTACGTGGCATTGTCGGGATAGCGCTCAGCATAGCGAGCGTACTTCTCGCTCGTCAGGCGCGAGGAAACGACAACCTTCGTGTTGTACTGCGGCTGTGTGACCTTGAGATTCTCTGCGGAGACAATAGAGCTGTTGCTCGACTTAAACAGACGCCAATCCTGCCCGGACATCGCGTCATAGCCAGGCAGATCGACCGGCACGACGCCCAAGTCGGTCGAATCGGTCGTTGCCTTGTTGTAGCTCCAGGCAAGGTTGCCGTCAGCATCCAGATACGCTTTCTGGAACGCGTGCATGTCGGCCGAAACGGCATTGGCGTCCTGGCCATTCAGAATGGCGGCAGCATAGCCGGCCTTCGCCTTTTCCATAAGAGAAAGCTCGGTATCGAGCTCGCCCTGGTCCTGTGGAGTAATGGCGAAGTCGAGGGTCTTACTAGCCGTGACCTCGGCGTTCGATTTGTCGGTCACCGTGAGGGTGATCTTGGTGTTTGCAGCCTTGGCTCCGGGCAGCGGCTGGTAGACCGTGCCCTTGTAACCGTTGAACGTGATGTCATCGGTGCTGGCGGAGTACTCAACCTTGTAGTACTTGCCGTCGATATTGAGCGTGCTCGTGCGCGGCATCTGCAGGTCGGCGGTCAGGCCATCCTTGTTGGCAACCGTTTCGGTGCCGGAGTATTTAATGTTGCCGTAGGTAAAGGCCGCATCGACCTTTTCCTGCAGTGCCTTCTTGTCGGCGGCGACCTTCTCGGGATCGCCCTTGACGGTGAGCTTGAAGTCGTGCGAGCCGGCAAGCTTGATGTCGCCACTCGTAACCGTAACCTTGGCAGTCAGCGTCACGTCTCGATCGCTCGATGCGCGCGAAACCTTACCCGTCTTATCTTCCCAGCTATAACCTGAAACAAATAGGCGCTCGGTGTCGGAGCTTGTCCATTCAACAGAGAATTTCTTTGCGGAACCCGCCTTGTACGGAAGCGTGACATTTTGGGTCACGCCATCGGCGGACTCGCCCGCCGCGTAGCCAATCTGCAGGGATTCGGCAGCACTGTCAAGAAGGTCTTGCAGCTTAGCCTCGTCCCAAGCAACCTGCACGGACTTGTTGGGCAGGTAATACTCGGTCTTGCCATCGCGCGACAGTTCAAACGCCACATCGGCGTTACGCAAACCGTCGATGTTGTAACCGGTGTAGTCGTTGGGATCGATGTAGAAGAACGTCACATCGCCGTTGGTCTTATCCTGGGCGTCGGAGATACCGACCGTGGCCTTGTCATCCTCAGCCTTAAAGGCAACGCCGCCCTCAGAGATCTTGACGTCGATATCGGTAAATCCCAGATCGGCAAGCTGCGCCTTCAGCGCGTCGTTAACGTTGCCGCCCTTAGCGCTGTAATCAACGGAGATCTGCTTATTGGAATCGTTGAGCTTTTGAACTGCGGCCTCAAGAGAGCCTGCGGCGATCACGGGGTTGGCAGAAACGAGCTCGACCGTCGAGCTGCCGCTCGTGGCGACAGCCTTCAGATACTTGCCCGCGGCAGAAGCCGAGACAGTCGCCTCGGCGCCCGACATATCAGACAGCAGCGTCCAGTCGGCCTCCGGGGCCTTCGCATCGTCCGCCGCATACCAGGCAACAGTCGCCTGACCGGTGACGTCGATACCGTTGGTGGTCGAACCGTCGGCGCGCTTGGCCTGCGCCGTCGCCTTAACGCTATCGCCCGAGACGAGATGGGTCGAATCGCTATTAATCTGCGGGTTGGCAATCACGCGCAGCAGGTTATACTCCCCCGCCGCGGTAACGCTGTCGGACGAAACCCATTCAACCGTGTTGTCGAGAGCGTTCGCCGTAACTTTGATGCGCTTGCCAACAAGCGCGTCCGAAATGGTCAGGCTGCCATCGGTCGTATCGATGCCGTCGGTGAGCTCTGTCCAATCGGCATCGCCCTCGCCCTTGGCATACCACGCCATGGTGAGCTCGGCATCGTCGGGCACGTCTTTGGTCGAGCCCGACCAGCTGCCCGGAACCTGCACGCTCGGCGTGATCTTTGAACCCACG
Source organism: uncultured Collinsella sp. (assembly GCA_900541785.1). Classification (GTDB taxonomy): domain Bacteria; phylum Actinomycetota; class Coriobacteriia; order Coriobacteriales; family Coriobacteriaceae; genus Collinsella. The sequence continues at coordinate 16,889 of UQKY01000019.1, read as the reverse complement.
CTCAGCGTAACGTTCTTATCGGCAAGCTCAATGCCCGCCAGCTTGTACTGGCCCTTGAGCGTCACGGGGCCGAGCGGGGCAACGGACTGCGTGTCGCCGTAGGAGCTCTTCTTCTGCGTGCTGGAAACGGTGTTTTCGCTCGTCACCTTCACGCGCAGGTACTTGCCGGCATAGGCGGCGTCAACGGTATAGGTGGCCTCGGTAGCACCGGGGATATCGGTATAGGCGGAGTCGTAGCTCGAGCTGCTGTTTGCATACTGCCACTGGTAGGTCACATTATCGGTGCGGTCGATATAGTGATAGTTGGAGCCGTCCTTTTTGCGCACCTTAGTCTTGAGCGTATCGCCCACACGTACGCCGTTGGTGGCGGGAGAGCCCTCGAACTGCACGTCGTAAAGCTCAACTTGGCCAGCGACGGAGACAGGACCCGCCGCATAGTACGGCTTCTGCTCGCCATAGCCGCCGTTGGCCTTGGCCACGACGTAGTAGCCCTTAAGGGCGGCGGTCACCGTCAGGGTGTTACCGGTCTCACCCTCGATAGGCGTGTTGCACGAGCTGGCGGTATTCGACTTGCCCTTGTACCACCGCCACGTGACATGCGAGTCGGAGGTAACGTCGGTGGAGCCCGCCTTGGCGGTCGCCGTAATCGTGGAACCAACCTCGACTTTGCCCGAAGTCGGGCTCATGGTCACGCTCGTGACATTAATTGAACCGGCGGCAGCAACGAGAGCGCCCGTCGAGTTGGTCAAGCTCGAAGAGCCGATCTTCGAGGACACCTTGCACTTGAGGTACTTGCCACCCAAAGCGTCGGTAAGCTCGAGGGTCTCACCCGTGGCGCCCGCGATATCGGTATACGCGCCGCTCTTGGTGTCAGAGCTCTGCCACTGGAAGTTGAGCTTGTCCGCGTCGACGAACGCGCCGTACGCGCCGCCCTTCTCCTTGGCGCGGGCCTTAGCGGTATCCCCCACCGTAAAGACGCTCGTGTTGTCCTTGGTGTTAACGATGGACACGGCCGAAATCTCGACCGCACCGGCCTGCTTGACCTTGCTGGAAGTGGTCTTGTTCACCGTGTTGACGCCAGCGTTGGCCTCGACCCTGATGTACTTACCCTCAAGGTCGTCGCCCACCACGAGCGTAGCGCCCGTCTCGCCCTCGATCTTGGTAAATCCCGAGTACTGCGAGGTGGATGCGGACCACGTGTAGGTGACCTTGGCATCGGCGGGGGCTTGCTGATAATAGCTTATGTACGGAGTCGCCGTCAGGGTATCGCCTATGCTCGGCGTGTCGCTATTCAGCTTGACGCTGTTAAGCTCCATCTGACCGGCGCCCAGCACGGGGCCAGGAATGTAGTTGGCATTGATGCCCGAGCCGGAAGAAACGGACGGACCATAGTAGTCCTTGCCATCAACCGTTACCTTGCAGATGAAGTATTTGCCTTCCATCGCGGCGGTGACGGTGAGCGACTGCTCGTGGCCTACGACCTCGGTGTAGTCGGCGACATTGCTGCTGGCCCTGGTCGTGCCGGCGAGCCAGGTGTAAGTCCAGGTGCCGGGATTGGCAACGGACTCAGTCGAAGTGCCGTACCAGTCGTCCTCGACCTCATCGTACATATTTGCCCAGAGCGTGTCGCCCGCGCTGAGCGCGCCCGACTTCGTGGAATAGGAGCTGTCCTTATCCTTGGTGTCCTGGATGAAGACCTTGGCCTCGCTCGAAAGCGTTGTGGCGGACGCGGCGACGGCGGCGTTCTTCTGCTCCGAAGCAGCAGGCACCGCGGGAGAGCTCTCGGACTCAGTCGCGTTGTCTGCTGCGGTGTCATCGCCATTCGCGGCACTCGCAGTTGCGCCCTGATCTGCGCCGGCGTCATCGGCAGCAGCGCTCGCCGCCGCACTGTTCGCGCCGGTGCCGGCAGCAGCGCCATCGTCGGCCGCCGCGCCCTCGCCGCCCGTTGCGGCCTGAGCCACGGCCTCGGCAATGCCCTCGGCACCCTCAGCCCAAAGTTGCGCCGGCGTGGTGCCAAAAGCCGTGGCAAAAGCCAGGAACGCCACCAGACCGCGCTTGGCTACGCCACGGGCAATCGCTCCATGACGACGCCACGAGGCGCGCTGGCACTCGTCCTCAAACATATCCATTTGTCTCCTATTGTCTGCACTTGGAGCATTGCCCAGCGGCTGCCCCACGTCATCGCGCACATTGCGCTCGAGTACCCCCATCGGGGTCCCCCTTCCCTCCAGAGCCCAACGCGTACCGGCGGCATGCGCCACGGTCGCGTGCAAGATGGGAGGCGATCCGACTTAACCTTACCGACCCGGGCGCGCCGTCCGATCTGCGACGTGACCATCCCGGGCCAAGAGGAATTACGGTTACTGGTACAGCCGGGGACTTGCACCCCGATTCTCCCAAACACGCAGGAAAACCGCGCATTCGTGCGTCTCCGCACCACCATCTAGGCCATCGATTATTACTGTCGATATGGTAGCACGCAAAAGGGCCCCGCACACAGGCGAAGCCCAAGGTAAAAGCTATGGTTTGCGATAGGGAGGACTGTCGTCGGACCTTGCAAGAACAGCTCGTTTCAAAACTATGCCGGATTACGGGGCTGATTCAGCACTTCGCAACCATATCAACCATTTTCGAAAATCAACGACTCATCTACCTGCGGTTTTAAAAGCGCGAATTTCGGTATGCTCGAGGTTCGGCACTCCAGCCCCGTAAACCGGCATAGTTTTGTTCGGACCAGCCCCCGCCGGCGCGACGCGAGGCAAAATAACCCGTTTCCCCGACCCTGGGAAATCGTTAACGCTTGCCGCCGTGGCTGTTGCGCCAAATCTCGCGGCCCAGCATCAGCGCCAGCACCAGCGCGCTCACGTAGCCCATAAAGCCAATGACCGGGATACCAAACACAACCGGCTCGATGCGCGCGTAGTACACCACCGACGAACCGATAAACAGGCCGGCGATCACAATTGCCATCGACATGCGGTCGATAATTCCGCCCAGCTGCCGCAGCGCCTTATCGCTGCTCATGATCTGCGTGTTCACCTTAAGCTGGCCGCGCGTGAGCATGCGCGACGCCAAGCCCAGATACTCGGCCGCCTCGAGCGAGCCTTTTGCCGCGCGATAGCTGCTCGCGGCAAGATCGCGCCCCATTTCGCGCACGCGCGCATAGGTGCTCTTCTCGTTTTTGATGTGCGTCTGGATAATCTGGATCATATTGACGTTGGGCATGTACTCGGTCAGCAGGCCCTCAAGCGTCACCATGCCGCGCGCGAACATTGTCACCACGCTCGGCAGCTCAACGTCGTTCTTGCGCGCCAGGTTTAGCAGCGAGGTCAAAAACTCGCCGATATCAAGATCCTTAAGGTCAAGACCCGCAAAGTCGGCGACGATAAAGTCCAGATCGGACAAAAAGGCCGAATGGTCGAGCTCGGCCGAGTCGCCGCGCGTCACGGCAAAGCGCATAAGCGAATCCTTGAGCTTGGGCACGTCGCCCTCGGCCACGGCGAAAATCATGTCCTTGACGATACCGCGGTCGTGGCTCGACATGCGCCCGACCATGCCCAGGTCAATAAAGTAAACGATGCCATCTTTGAGGATGATGTTTCCCGCATGCGGGTCGGCATGGAAAAAGCCGTCGTCGAGCACCTGCGTCGAATAGTCCTCGACAATCGCCGAGCCAATCTTTTCCAGGTCATAGCCCTCGGCCACCAGGCGCTCGGGATCGGCAATCGAGATGCCGTCAATGTAGTCCATGACCACCACGTGTTCGGTGCAAAGATCCAGGTAGGACTTAGGACACGACACGCCATGGACGCTCTTATGGAACTCATAGAAATCGTTGAGGTTTTTGGCCTCGGCCAAAAAGTTGGTCTCCTCGCGAAACGAGGTCCACAGCTCTTCGACCACGCCGTGCAGGTCAACAAACTGATCGGTGTTGACAAACTTGGAAACGATGCGCACCACCGAGCGAATGATGTCGATGTCCTGCGCCATCACCTGCTGCGCACCGGGGCGCTGCACTTTAACGGCCACGTCCTCGCCGGTCACCAGGCGGGCGCGGTGCACCTGCGCGAGCGACGCGCTACCGAGCGGGTTGGGGTCGATGGCGTCGAACATCTGCCCCAAGCGCTGGCCGTACTCCTCTTCCAGACAGCGGAGCACTACCTCATACGGCACCGGCTCTACGTCGGAGCGCAGGCGACGCAGCTCGTCGCAAAACCGCTGCGGCAAGATCTCGGAGCGGTTGGCCAGGATCTGCCCCATCTTGACGAACATGGGGCCGAGCTCTTCGAGCAGACGACGCAGGCGCACCGGCGTGAGGTTATCCCACACGCGGTACTTTTTGACCAGGCGAACAATCTGCCCGATGCGTTCGCGGCGGCCTGCCGGCGTGAGCTGGTATTCCTCGTCCGGCGCCATCGCGTCGGGCTCCTCGGGGACCATATCGACAGCGCGCGGCTTCTTGCGAGCGCCCGAGACGGCGGCCTCAACCTCATCGACAACCGCCGTCTCGTCACCCAGGGGATCTAGATTGTTGTAATCGGTGGTGGAATCTGCCATCTGCGCTGCTACTCGGCCTCTTCGGCGTCCTCTGCGTCGTCGGGCTCAACGGACTCGACGGGCACCGAGGTCACGTTGTCCTCGACCGAATCGACGATGTCGCGCACATGGGCCAAAAAGGCCGTGCGCTCAGGGGCGGTCATAACGCGGACGCGGGCCAGGATGAGCTCGTCGAGCACGCGCTGCGCCGCAGTCTCGCCCTGCATGCCCAGGCGCTCGGTCAGGTCGGAGATGGTGCCACCCGCCTGCTCGAACATGTCAGACACGCTGCGGGCGATATCGGGGGTGCCGGCATCCTTGCGGACCTGCTCGCCCTTGGTATTGAGGTCGTCAAGGACCTTCTTGCCGCCCTCGACGGCAACGGCGGCGGCGCCAAAGCCCACGTTGATGGCACCGTTAACAAGCTGATCGAGTTTCATAACCATGGTTGGCTCCAATCATGAACAACTGCATTGGCCTTCTTGTACCCAAGATTGGGCGAACGACACAAAATCGTTTTACCGCCAAGGTAGGAATCGAGCGGGGCAAAGCCCTCGACGGCGTTTGCCCCGCTCGCTCGTTGCAAGGTCGGCTTTACCTCACATTGTCGTTCATCGCGAAGGAATTCTTCATGGCACAGCTCGTGGTGTAGAGGACCTTGCCCAACAGAGCATCGGTCTCCACCCGCACGCGCTCGGCAAACTCCTCGTTGGCGCGGGCAAGCTCGGCGGGCACCTCGGCCTCGGGCAGCGCGGCCACGACAGCGTCAACGTCGTGAATCTGCTTGTGGCCCATGCCGCCGACCTTTTCCTGATAATCCTCGACCGCACGACCGCACTCATGGAAGCGAACATCGGCCAAGGCACCGATCAGGCGATTTGCCCAATAGAAATTCTCGGACGTCACGCGAGCCTGCGTGTCGGCATAGTACTCGGGCATGGTCTCGACATTGGCGTACAGCGGCACGAGCGCGTTAAACGAGTTAGAGCCAAACGCCATCCACTGCACGGCGCGATACGCCGGCTGTACATAGGGACGCAGCTGCAACACGGCAAGCTGGCTGTTGCGGTTGATGCCGATGGGACGATAGGCACCGCGCGTGGCGGGCGTGCCCTTGCTGCCGTAGCAGTCGTACTCCGTGCCCTGGTAGTGGCTCGAAAGCACGTACTTGATGTCCTCGATGGTCACCTTGCGCTCGGGCACGCGGCTCCAAGGGATGTCGTCGCTCTCGGGCGTGTAGTCGGCGTCGGGACCGTCCCATACATCGCTGGGGTTGAGGCAGCGCTGCATATACCAGGCGCGCGGCGTGTTGTAGACATGGTCGCTGTCGCTGTGCGAGCCAAAGGCCTCGCGCGGGTTAAAGACCGTCGCCGGACCGTCGCCCCCGACGCCCAGCGTCAGGTCCAGATGCCACTCGGCCATCCAGGAGCGCAGGTCGGCAGAGCACATATGATCTGCCTGGGTGCCCTCGGCATCGTCCAGGTCAAAGCTGTCGATACCCAGCTGGTTGGGCATGGTCACATAGGCGTCATCGGGCACGCGCTTGGCGATCCAGTGGTGGCCGCCGATGGTCTCGAGCCACCAGATCTCGTCAACGTCACTAAAGGCGATGCCGTTGTTCTCGTAGGTACCGTAACGCTCGAGCAGGTCGCCCAGGATACGCACGCCGTCGCGGGCAGACTTGGCGTACGGCAGCACCAGGGTCACCATGTCCTCCTCACCCAGACCGCCGGGCTGCGCCGGGACGTAGCCGTCCTCGCCCTCGTTGCCCTTGGCGGGCACGTAGTCGACAAGCGGATCGGCGCCGCGGACGCGCTCGTTGGTGGTGAGCGTCTCGGTTGCGGACATGCCAACATTGAGCTCGTTGAAGCCGGCCTCGGCCCAAATGCCATGACCCGGGACAACGTCGGGGACGCTTGTGTAACGCATGGGATTGTCGGGCAGTTCAACGGTCAGGTGGCTCAGGACACTCGTGTAGACACGCGGCTGCTCGTCGGGATGTACTACGCGCATGCGCTTGGGCTCAAACACCCCGTTGGACGAGTCCTCGTTGCGGGCGACCAGGGTCGACCCGTCATAGCTCGCGTTCTTACCAACCAAAATCGTTGTGCACGGCATGCGCATCCTCCTTGAGCGAAGAAATCAAACGGCAACAGTGTATCGCTTCGGCGCAAAAAGGGCGAAACCGCCGCCCCGGCAGCCCCTGTGGGCAAAAAATGCCAAATATGAGTACTGTCACAAATTTAGTAGCAGCAATTTAAGCGAATGCAGGTGTCGATAATCTACATTTGTTCAAAAGCTTGACAATGTAATTCCTCATAAGTCCAATAAAATAGGCTCTCTATCGATAATAAATACCGATAGAGAGCCAAAATGACCTAAAACATATGTGACTATCTTGGCAACAGTACTCATATTTGGCGTTTTTTGCCTACGTGGTATATGTCTAACCCCCTCAAACAGCCCAAAACGCCTATTTCGATGCGCGCTCCGCCGCCTCAATCACGTGTTTGGCAAGAACCGCTGTCGTTACAGCCCCCACGCCGCCCGGCACGGGCGTGATGGCGTTAACGATCGGCTCCGTAGCATCAAAATCGACGTCGCCGACCAGCTTGCCGGCGGCCTCGTCCCAGTTAATGCCCACATCGATGATTGTCTGGCCCTCGCGAACCGCATCCGCGCCAATCGTGCGCGCACGTCCAACCGCAGCAACAACAATGTCGGCAGAACGGCACTCGGCAGCCAAGTCGCGCGTATGCGTATGGCACGTCGTCACTGTGGCATTGCGGGTCGTAAGCATGGCGGCAACGGGACGGCCAATCACCAGCGATCGACCGACGACTGCGACCTTTGCCCCATCCAGTTCCACGCCATAATGGTCCAGCAAAGCCAGCACGGCCTCGGCCGTACAGGGGGCAAAGCCCTCGCCTCGCCCCGAAAGCGTGGTAAGCAGCGAGGCCGACGTCATGGAATCAACGTCCTTGACGGGATCGAGTGCCGCGGCAACTGCATCCTCGTCAAGCCCAGCGGGCAACGGGCGGAACAGCAGGCAGCCGTGAACAGCAGGGTCGGCATTGATGCCCTCGATGGCCGCCAGCAGCTCATCCTGCGAAACATCGGAGGGAAGCAATACGCGGCGAGCCTCAATGCCAACCTTCTCGCAGCGCTTGAGGGCACCGCGCTCGTAGGATAGGTCGTCCTCGCGCTCGCCCACGCGCACGATAGCAAGCGTCGGAACAACGCCGCGCTCACGCAAAGCCGCGCAGCGAGCAGCGAGCTCCTCGGTCAAAGCACGGGCAACGGGAGCACCCTTCAGCAGTTCTGCCATGGCTATCCCCTCTTCCTTGCGGCGTCAGCAGCGCGGCGCGCCAGCGCATCGGCGCGCGGCAGCCACGTATCCAACAGTTCATCGCACGCCGCCTCGAGCTCTTCGGCGCGTGCCCGGTCTTTCATAGACGTGGTGTTCGCAAAGAGCGTCAAGCTCGCGCCCTGCATGGCGGCGCGGCAGAACACGGCACCGCAGGCCACATCGGACAGCAACTGGCGCGAGCCCTTATCGGCCATGTCCTCGAGCAGCGCCAGCGCGCGCCCGCAGGCATCCATGATCCGATATGGCGGCATGGCGGCCACGTGCAACGCATCCTGAATCGCCGCGGGTCGAGCGGGGTCATCACGAGGAATACCGTATGCCGCAGACACCTGGCCGTACGCACGAACGTCCTCGGCAACCAGACCCACAAGCTCCTGAGCCAGCTCGTCTGCCTGGGCAAACGCGTGCGTCAGATCGTCCGCGCGATCGGCAAGCGCGGGGTTCGTCGCGCCATAGCGAGCAACCATCCCGCACAGCGAGGCACCCAGTGCTCCCACAAACGCGCTGGCGCTGCCGCCGCCGGGAACCGGCTCGCGTGCAGCCAACGCCTCGGCAAAACCGCGACAGGTTTTATCCATCATCTCTTGGCTCATCGAAACACCTCTGCCCACCGCGCCGGCCACCACGGGCCGCACGCATAATAAAAAATGGGACAACGACGCCAGGAAGCGGTTGTCCCATTCATCGGTTTTATTGAAGCCCAGTCTAACCCATAAGACAAAGGCTGTCAGGAGCTCTGGCTATCGGTGTTTCCGATTGCCGGCTATAGGCACGGGCGCCTAATCCACCTGAAACGTCGGCAGCAGCGTGTCGATAATCTTCGACCCCATGTCGCGGTTTGCAGTCGAGTACTCCAAATGCGCCGTGGCAATCGTCGAATCCGTGACGATCGTCTTTTCGTAAATGATCGTATCGTCCTCACACCACGAGACCACGTACCAGTTGTCGCCCTCTGCGGTATAGAGGTCGGCCTTGCCCGAGGTGTCCACGTCGACGAACATCTCGTGTGCAGTTTCGTCGTTAATGTTGACGTAGCCAAACAGGTTGATTACAAAGCCCGTCTCCGGATCCTCATACCTGGCACCACTGCCGCTGGGAGTATCTTCCATCTCAAAGCGATTGGGAATCGACATGCTATAAGGGTGAAGGTCGTTCGTGTACGTATGCACGTCGGTCAGGTAATCGTCCGAATCGCCCGAGCCGTAGTATGCCGATTCGTCCTCGGGAACGGCCTCATCATCGGACGACGAAGACTCCTTGGCCTTGGACTTGTCATCCTTCTTCTTGGCAGAAGAATCTTTCTCGTCCGAAGACCCAGTATCGATCACCGAGATTTGCGTGTCGGAGCTCTTGGACCCGTTAAGCATCGTGAGCGCAAACACCGTGCCACCCCCGAGGAGTACCACGGCGGCACACGCCACCGCGATAATGACCGGCGCCTTGCTCTTAGGCTTTTGAGGCGCAGGCGCGACCGGCGGCATCGACTGGGTCAGGCCCGGGGCAGAGGAAGGATCAGCGCCTGCAGATGCCGGCGCGGAGCCACCCGCCAGCGAGGCCCCACAGTGCGTGCAAAACGTCGATCCATCAGGCACTTGCTGTCCGCATTTTTGACAGAACATCGTTCGACCTTTCGTGGTTTAGCTTTTGTCACAGCCAAGTCTAAAACCTTAAGCCGGCATCGCTGTTGCGCAACATTGGGAGCATCAACCAAGCCGCACGCTTGCCCAGCGCCAGGCCCACCTTGCGGCAAGCCCGCACACGTAAACATGGGACATATGGCCCACCTTTCGAGACTCCCCAGCAGCGCAAACTGGGGCATACAAGGCTCCACCCGCATCCGCGCCCGAGCATATTGCCACTTGTCGGCGCAAATCAGGCCCCCAGAATGGGACACATGGCCCACCTGAACGAGCCGCCCGCGCGTACAGTAAAGGCAGGTAATCCATGGGCGGTTACAAATCGAGGAGGACACGACCATGAAAAAGAAGGCCTTTGCGATTCTCGCCCTCTGCATCAGTCTCTTTGCCGCAGTTGCCCTGGTGGGCTGCGGTGGCAGCGGCGGCGCTACCGGAAGTGGCGGTGGCGGCGGAGCAGAAAAACCAGCCGTGGATATGAGGACCGACTTCATTTGGTTTAAGGTCGAGGTCCCCGAGGGCGTCGAGATCACCGACGTTGCCGGCGACACGGCCGACAGGGCCCAGTTTAAGTTCACCGAGAGCGAACATGCCAGCGACCGCTTCATCCCCGTCTTCGATCCTGACAAGAACGCCGATGAACTGTTTGACTACGAGGCAAAGTGGAAGGCCAACTCCGGATGGACCGAGAGCGATCCCGTTAAGTACAACGGCAAGACCTGGCGCAGCGCCTACTTTACGCACTCGGGCGGCGTGACGACCGAGTACTTCACTGACGTTGACGGCGGCAGTGTGTACGTGCGTATCGACAATGTCGAGGAGCACAAGGACGCCGTCGAGACCATGATGGAGTCTCTGGAATTTGCCGACGACATCGCCAAGGCCAAGACCGAGGCCATGGACGTTAAGCTCGAGGATATCGAGATTAAACGCTAAGCGACTGGCGAGCGCAGCGGGAAACACGGGCGCAGCGTAAACAAGCGACGGTATCCCAGCGCTTCGTACCAAGGGAGGGCCGGTAAACCGACCCTCCTTTTCTTATGCCGGTAGCCGACGAACGCGAGGACGCCGGACGCCGGAACCATCCCAGACGTGATAACAGCACAAATAGACAAGTGCCCTAACACGTCCGCCCGCCGATTTATAGCGCCGCGCAGGCAATTTAAACCGGCGTCTTTAAACATCTGGGCAGTATAGTGACCAAAACAAGTGCATAGCCGCACCCTGCGAACGGAGGAGATATGACCGAACACCACGCCATCAGTCGCCGAGCGTTTACGCTGGGCCTTGGACTCGCCGCGTTGTCGCCATTTGCAAGCCTGCCCGAAACCGCAGCGCCGGGCATTCCCCTGCGAGCGGCATTTGCAGACAACACACCCGCACCGTCGGACAGCCTCGACAAGTTCGTCATTCGCCTTCGCCCCGCGGGCTATTTTCGCACCGCGAGCGTCAACCAAGACGGCAACGTTCGCGGCAACGTCTGCCACCTGTTTAACGACGGCACGTCCAGCAAGCTCATCCTTGAGAACGTAACGACCAAGAATGACGATACAAACTGGTATGCTATCCGCACCTTGCTCAATTTCGAAGAGCATAAAAAGACGGGCTACAGCATTTGGTCGGTCGACGACGACTCGGACAAAGATGGAAAGGTCATCCACGTATGGGGCGGCGAGTATGACAACAAGCCCAGCCGCGCTTTTGCGTTCGAGCGTCAATCAAACGGAACCTATATCATCCGAGACCGCACGGTCGAGAAAGAAACCGAGAAAAAAGACATTAAGTACCTGGCAATAGAATCGAACGGCAAAGACCAGGACAACAATAAGATCTGCCATAAGAGTAAGAGCATTCCGTGGGAGCTAGAACTTGTCGGTTACGACATGGGCAAGATCAATACCACAGTTAGAAGTATCGACTGGACCACGTATAGCAGCTACGTCGACGGACCATGCTGGATGAAATACGTCGACGACAACAAGTACCTCGACGAGCTGAGTATCCCGGGCACGCATGATTCGGGCACCTGTAGCGTGGACAACGACACCGAGCCCCAATCCTCACAAGCAAAGTGCCAGCAGGATTACATCCCCACGCAGTTGCTCGAAGGCATTCGCTATTTTGATATCCGACTCGGAAGGAACGACGAGAACGGCGACCCCGGTATCGACCATGGAAGATGCTACCTGCTCAAAAAAGACGGGGGCTTTATGCATCTCTCCAATGTCATCGACTACTTCAAAACATTTTTGAACGAAAACCCGTCAGAAGCGCTCATCATGCTGGTGTCACGAGGCAACGACGAAGCCACCGACGACAGTGTTACGACGGCTTTCGCCAAGGTTATGCACGATAATCCCGATCTGTTCTACACGTCGAGCCGAATCCCCACACTGAACGAGGTGCGCGGAAAGATCGTCCTGCTGCGTCGATTTGTACTCGCCGGCAACAGCGTAAGCGGCCACACGTGGGGCCTCGATCTCACCCAATGGGACGACAAAATCAAGGCGCATTCCGGGCAGTCGATGTGCCTCGTCCAAGACGCGCGAGGCTTTGAGACTACGGGCAATGCGGGCGACAAAGAGCCCTATTGCACCAAGGTATACGCCCAGGACCATTTTGAATGCACCGGAACCGACAAGACTAGCTGGGTCGATATGGCGCTGCGAGAGACGACCAATCTCACGCGCAACAAGGTGGACGTCGAGGACAATGATGGCGCCAAGGTGCAAGTCCTGGAACGCTGCTGGTCTATCAACTACACCAGTTGCACGAATTACAAACAAGGAAGCAATCCTTTTACCGCGGCGCGAGTGGTCAACGAGCATCTGTACAAGAGCCAGTACATCAATCCCAGCGGCAGCGATAAAACAAAGTCAGATTGCCTCAAGCACGTTGGCATTATCGCGTCCGACTTTGTCGATTCGGCACTGGCCCGGAGCATCTACCAACGCAATTACGACGCGAAGCACAAGCCAACAGTTTCATGCTGCCTCCCGGACCGCATGCACATGACGTATGGAGACTCGCTGAGCGATGCCTCGCTCCAAGATGGCAAGACCGTTGGCGAGGGCCATTTCCGCCTTGTCGACAGCAGCAACGTACTCAACGTGGCGGCTTCGGGCCATGCATTTGCCATCGAATATGTGGATGTCGATGCCCTGGGCAACGAGACCGCTACGGAGTTGCGGGGATCCGTGCCCATCGATATCGATCCGCGCGTGCTGACGCCCCATTTTGAGGGACTTGAAGGCCTTAAGGCCGGCGAGGATGTGCGCGCCAAGGTCACGGCGCCGCTCGACGGCAAGCTCGAAACCGATGCCTGTACGGCCCAGCTCGAATTTGTGCACGACGCGAACGGCGCTCCGGGCGCGGCAATGGCCGAGGGCGAAACATTTGCCGCAGGAACGTACTGGGTGCGCGTGAACGGTCTCTTGGGCGACGCGGCGCAGAACTACACGCTCGCCAGCGACGGAGCCGCAAGCTTTACCGTAGCGGCCTCGAGCAGTGCAGGTGCCGCCGACGCCGGCACTGGCGCCAACGCGGGCAGCGCCGACAAGAACGGCAAGGGCAACAAGGGCAAGGGCTCGGGCGGAAAACTCGCCGACACAGGCGACGGCTCTGGCATCGCCGCCGGGCTCGCCGCTGCCGCCGTGGCGACGACGATCGCCGGCGCGGCGATGCTTGCCAATGCCCGCAACAATACCGAGGACGTTAACGAATAGGCAAGCCAGTCTTTTGGGCGCATTAACTCAATCGGGGCGCAGAATACCGTTCTGCGCCCCGATTTTTACCTTAGCCCGAACGCCGTTATCGGCTACATCACCATGTTCAGCGCATTCACGAACTCCTGAGCTTGGGAGCGGCTGCTCAGACTAAAGACACAGGCAGTCAACAGCCTGTTACGTAGGAAAACGTCGCGGCCCTTGATCCTGCTGACCCCCGTGATGTCCTTAAGGTAGACAATCTCGGTGTGCTTGCCGCCAAAAGTGCCCTTCTTGAGTACCTCAATGCGGTTAGGGTAGATCTTGACGTCTTTAAACCTACCCGAACCTTTGTCCTGGAACAGCAGCGTGTTGTTGTCCATACGCGTCACTCCCGCGGGGTTCGCTAAAACTGTCTCTATGGTCACATTTTAGTCACCGCAAACCCTTTTCGCGGTCGCGCACGGAGCACCAAATCGTGTCCGCACGAGCAAATAAACTAATACCGCAAGGAATATAAGCCGTTATCCAACGATGGTGAAGTAAAACAAGGGCTTAGCAATGGCTAAGATTTAAGTCTAAAAAACCCTTAGGAAGTGCTAATATATAGTCATTGAAAGAGGCTGAGATACAGAGACGCGAATTGATCCGTATCCTCGAAGAAGCCGGCTTCATCTCGAAAGGAGGCACCAATCACGAGAAGTTCGTCAAAGGCGACAAGCTCGTGCTCGTAAAACGCCACCGAGAGATCGAGGACCAAATTGCCAAAAGAATCCTAAGGCAGGCAGGGCTTCGATAGCTCATCCTCATCACATTTCGCATCGCTTTTTTAAAGGAGGTCTTACATGGTTTACGCATGGGAATTCGAGTTCTTTGATTCGGACGGCGTTGTCGACGCTGTGCCATGTGGCTCGCTGGGCGGAGGTGGAACGTTCGGATCCGACCTAAACGACGCTGTCGAAAGCGCCGCTGATTTTCTCGCATGCATGGTCGATGACCACCTAATGGGCGGCGTCGACCTGCCTGCGCAGGACTTTGGCCACGAGCCGCAGCACGGTGGCAAGATTATCGCCGTGGCCGTCAGCCGCGAGCTCGGCGACATCCCCGCCGTCACCGCAGCGGATGCCGCGCGTATGCTCGGTGTTAGCTCAGCACGGGTATCGCAACTGATAAATGCAGGAATGTTGGATTCTTGGAAGGACGGCACCAAGCGCATGGTATCCAAAACTTCCATCGAGGCACGACTCGCCGACGCACCAAAGGCAGGGCGCCCGAAAGAAATGCCTGTTGCCGTGTAAAGAGACGTCTAGGCATACCATTTTGGCATATTGACCATTGAGTTCAGCTCGATTCGCGACGCACTGCGTCGCGAATCGAGCTGAACATATTGCCGCTGATTGCCACGCATCTCCAATCCGAAGTGCAAGAGGAGTTTTCCATGGCAGGCATCGATCGAGCCATCACCGAAAGCGCACTTAAAGTGCGTTCTGCCGAGGACATGGCCACACGACGCAAGAGTGATTCGGAGGGATTTCGGCTCATCTCGCCAGCGCCCCCTACAACGAAACGTGGGCACACGTCGAAACCATCGCTGCGCGATTGCATCTATGGGCTTGCCGTCGGCGACGCGTTGGGCGTTCCCTACGAGTTCAGGCCTCGTGGCACGTTCGAATGCACCGATATGATCGGCTACGGCACGCACGGGCAGCCCGCCGGCACCTGGAGCGATGACACGTCCATGACGCTTGCTACCTGCGACTCGATTAGGGAGCTCGGGCATATCGACACCGCAGACATGCGCGACAAGTTCGTAAGCTGGATTGCCCGTGGCGAGTATACGATCGACGGCGTTTTCGATTACGGCGGCACGACCGCTCGCGCCCTGCGCGCCGGTAAAGGAGGCTCCGGCGAGCGCGACAACGGCAACGGCTCGCTCATGCGCATCGCGCCCCTGGCGTTTGTCGACACGACTGACGACGAGATCTGCGAGGTCTCCGCGATTACGCACGCCCACAGAACGTCGACCGACGCATGCGTCATATTTGTCGAGCTGATGAGAGACGTGCTGAACGACGCGCTCCCCTCGTGGGCGCTCCACCTGAAAGACGCACCCGAGCACGAAATCAGGTCCGGCGGCTTCGTGCGCGACACGCTTAAAGCCGCTACCTGGTGCTTTGTCAACACCAACAGCTACGAAGATTGCGTCCTTGCCGCCGTCAACCTGGGCGACGACACCGACACCACTGCAGCCGTCGCAGGCGCCCTCGCAGGCACGGTATACGGCATCGACGCCATCCCGCAGGAGTGGATAGACACTCTACGCGGTAAAGAGCTGATAGAACGGTGTTTGTTTTAGGACACGCCTTCAACGAAGACAATGTCAGTCAACGCAAATGATTAAGGGACCGCATAAATGATGATTACAGAATGCGCCGTCATGGGTCCGTTCGTCACAGAGCAAAGTACCGTGGGGCCGAACACCGTGTTGGTATTCGAATCCCCGCTGCCGCAGAAGACGATATGAGAAAGCCATTTGGGTCGCCTCCCCCGCGGCGCAGCTTCTTTCCGCGGGCTCGGGATGCCACAATGGGCTTTGAGTATCGGCCCGTGCGGTAGCCCTTACCGCACCTGCGGGGAGGAGGCTTCCCATGCCCCATGTTACCTCCATCGGCCTGGACGTCCACGCGCGATCGGTCGCCGCCGCGGCGTTCAACCCCTTCACCGGCGAGGTGGTGCACCGTGACTTCGGGACGGACGCCGCCGAGATCGCGGAGTGGGCCCTCGGGTTCGAGGAGCCCAGGGCCTGCTACGAGAGCGGCCCCACCGGCTTCCACATGGCGCGCGAGCTGCGCGCGCTCGGCCTCGACTGCGCCGTGGCCGCCGTCTCCAAGATGCAGAGGCCGGCGGCGGACGCGCGCCGCAAGAACGACCGGCGCGACGCCGAGTTCATCGCCCGCATGCTCGCCACCCACAACATCGTGGAGGTCCCGCTGCCCGATGCGGCTGTCGAGGCCGCCCGGGACCTCGACCGCGCTCTCGACGACGCCACGGCGGAGTACCGCCGCGCCAGGCAGCGACTCAACATGTTCCTGATCAGGCTGGGCCACGTCTGGGACGAGCGCAACGCCGACGGGACGAGGAAGGGATCCTGGACGCGCGCCCACTGGAGGTGGATATCCGGGATCAGGCTCGAGGGGCCCCAGCGCGACGTGCTCGAGTACTACGTCACGGCCGCGAGGTGCGCGGAGTCGGACCGCCGGCAGCTCGAGAAGAAGGTGCTCGCCCTCGCCCGGACCGACCGGTGGCGCCCGGCCGTCGAGGCGCTCTCCTGCATCAAGGGAATCGACACCCTGACGGCCTTCAGGCTCGCAGCCGAGGCGGGCTCCTTCACGAGGTTCCGGACGGCCCCGGCCTTCGCGAGCTGGTGCGGGCTAGTCCCGTCGGAGCGTTCGAGCGGCGAGACCGAGCGGCGCGGCGGGATAACCAAGACGGGCAACCGGCTCGCCAGGACGGCACTGGTGGAGTCGGCGTGGCACTACCTGACGTGCTCGGGGCGGCCGAAGGACCTCGCCAAGGGCCAGGCCCCGGACCGGGGCGCCCGGAGGCATGCCGCCAAGGGCGTGCGGAGGCTGGCCGAGAGGCGGG
>UQKY01000018.1 GCA_900541785.1 uncultured Collinsella sp. | reverse complement strand
AAAGAACCCCCGCCGCACGTAGTGCGCAGCGGGGGTTCTTTCATGTCCGAGGACGCGCCGGAAAGGAAGGTCGCCCTCGGGCCGGACATACAAGACAGCTTACGCGACGGTGTAAACCCAGTTGTGCTTATCCTCAACAGCACCAGACTGGATGCCCGTCAGAGTCTCGCGGAGCTTCTTCATCACAGGACCGATCTCGGTGTAGCCAGCCGGGAAGGTCACAGTCTCGTCGGCACCGTAGACCTTGTTGTCGATCTCACCGACCGGGGAGATAACGGCAGCGGTGCCGCACAGACCGCACTCAACAAAGGTGCCGGCCTTGACCTCGGCCCACTCGACGGGTCGCTGATCGACGGTCATGCCCAGGTCCTCAGCGACCTGAACGAGCGAACGGCGGGTGATGGAGGGCAGGATGGAGTCGGTGTGCGACTGCGGGACGACAAGCGTGCCGTCCTCCTTCACGAACAGGACGTTGGCGCCACCGGTCTCCTCGACATAGGTGCGGGACTCGGAGTCGAGATACAGGTTCTCGGCATAGCCCTCGCGGTGAGCCTCCATCGTGGGCTTCAGGGACATGGCGTAGTTCAGGCCGGCCTTGATGTTGCCGGTGCCGTGCGGTGCGGCGCGGTCGTACTCAGAAACACGCAGCTTGACAGGCTTGAGGCCACCCTTAAAGTACGGACCGACCGGGGTCACGAGAATGCGGAACGTGTACTCAGGAGCGGGAGCCACGCCGATTACGTCACCGGAGCCGATCATAAACGGACGCACATACAGGGTTGCACCGGAGCCGAAAGGCGGAACCCAGGCGGCGTTGGCAGAGACGACCTGCTTGACGGCCTCGACAAACTTGTCCTTGGGGAACGGGGGCATCTCGAGGCGCTGCGCGGAGTTATACATACGCTCGGCGTTCATGTCGGGACGGAAGCAGACGATGCTGCCGTCCTCGGCGGTGTAGGCCTTCAGGCCCTCAAAGACCTCCTGGCAGTAATGGAAGATGCCGCCGCACTCGGAGACGTGCAGGGTGTGGTCAGTGGTCAGGCCGCCCTCGTCCCACTCACCGTCCTTCCAATGGGCCTCGTAGCTGTAATCGGTCTTCATGTAGCCAAAGCCGAGGCTACCCCAATCGATATCCTTCTTCTCGACAGTCATATGTCGCTCCTTACATACACGGTTGCATACTCGCGAACCCGCACGCAAGGACCGAAGCCGGCCGCGTCGCAACGTCGCATACCCGGAAGCGTAGAGCCGGGCAGGACACGCGGGCAGCATCAAAGCCGATGGCGCGTCGATTCGCATGCAGGTGATTGTACTCCCCGCACGCCTTGGATAAAACGCTTTTCTTTAACTAAGTAAAGTATTTTCATTTGCCTCCAACACAAAAGGCCCGCCATCGAATCCGATGACGGGCCTTGGAATTAACGTCCGAAAACAATCTCGGACTAGGCGTTCTTTTTACCGAGCTTAGCCTTAACCAGACCGACCACGGTCGGGATGATCGACACGGCGACAATCCCGATGATCAGCAGCTCAAAGTGCTCCTGCACAAACGGAATGCCACCAAAGAAGTAACCCAGCAGCGTAAAGACCGTCGACCAGGTAATGCCACCCAGCACGTTAAAGACGACAAAGTTGCGCCAGTGCATGCCGCCCATGCCGGCGATAAAAGGCACAAAGGTGCGGATGAACGGGAAGAAGCGGCCGAGGAAGATGGCCAGATGGCCCCACTTGTCCAAGAAATCCTCGGACTTTTTGATGCGCTCGGGCGTCATGGCCTTTACCTTGCCCGAGGCGATGATCTTGCGGCCAAAGAAGTGGCCAATCATAAAGTTGCACTGATCGCCCAGGATGGCTGCGGCCCATGCGGTGGCCAGAAGCGCAACAATGTTAAAGCCGCCATTATGGGCAAAGAAGCCCGAGGCAAACAGCAGCGAGTCGCCGGGAAGGAACGGGAAGAACACCACGCCCGTCTCGATAAAGATGATTAGGAACACGCAGCCGTAGGCCATAAGCGGGCCGGCGGCGATCCAGCTAGCGATCGCGGTGCGCGGGTCCTTAAGCAGCTCAGCGATAAAATTGATGAAACCCATGAAGTAAAACCTCTCAGTTGTGGGCGCGGACACGTCCAAGTTGACCAGTATACGGTTGCAACGCGGCCATGCATACGACCGCACAAAAGTGTGACTCCATTACCAGCAAGTTTGCATAACTGACACCTGTCGCGCAATGCCGCCAGGATCGCCCTTCCTAATCCCTAGCGAATCGCTATACTTTATTGAATCGCATTGTCACGGTGCTAAGGGAGGGCGGCCGGTGAGCTTTATCAATACCATTCGCGAGGACATCAAGACCGTCCAGGCGCAGGACCCCGCCGCGCAAAACGGTCTGGTCATCTTCCTTTCCTATCCTGGCCTGCACGCCAAGTGGAACCACGTGCCCGAGCACTGGCTGTGGGAGCACGGTCATCGCTCGCTCGCCCGCGTGCTCTCGCAAATCACCCGCCACATCACCGGCGTCGAGATTCACCCTGCCGCGCAGATTGGCAAGCACTTCTTTATCGACCACGCCATGGGCGTCGTCATCGGCGAGACCACCATTGTGGGCGACAACTGTGTGCTCTACCAGGGCGTCACGCTCGGCGGCACCGGCAACGAGACCGGCAAGCGTCACCCCACCCTGGGCAACAATGTCACGGTGGGCACGGGCGCCAAGGTGCTCGGCAACATCCGCATCGGCAACAACGTCAAGATCGGCGGCAACTCGGTCGTCGTTAAGGACGTCCCCGACAACTGCACCGTCGTGGGCGTGCCGGGACGTATCATCAAGCGCAACGGTTGCCGTGTGTTCGAGGAGAGTTTCGAC
The DNA here is from genome assembly GCA_900541785.1 of uncultured Collinsella sp. Lineage (GTDB taxonomy): Bacteria > Actinomycetota > Coriobacteriia > Coriobacteriales > Coriobacteriaceae > Collinsella. The sequence continues at coordinate 34,092 of UQKY01000018.1, read as the reverse complement.
GCCAAGCAGCATCGCGAGTACATGCCCGATGACGCCGCCGAGCAGTCCGCCCTCAACCGCCAGGGCATCACCGAGAATGCCCGCCGCGTCAAGGAACTCGAGCGAGAGGTGGCCGAGCTCAAGGCCCTCGTCGCCAAGCTCGTGGACGAACGTTAGGAACGCAAGCGGCACAAAACGACATCGGCACCGACGCAAAAGGCGCGCCAGGGAATCAATCCCCGGCGCGCCATTCCTTTTGATGTGACATGCGGGACTGTCCCTTTGTCACATTATGCGAACTGACTCAGATAGAGGTCGGCGTAGGCACCCTCGGCAGCCAGCAGCTCCTTATGCGTACCCTGCTCGATGATATTGCCGTGGTCCATGACCAAGATCAGGTCGGCATCGACGATCGTCGACAAACGGTGCGCGATCACAAAGCTCGTGCGCCCGCGCATAAGCGCGTCCATGGCACGGCCGATGGCAAGCTCGGTACGCGTGTCCACGCTTGAGGTCGCCTCGTCCAGGATGAGAATCGCCGGGTTGTTGAGCAGCACGCGTGCGATGGTCAGCAGCTGACGCTGGCCCTGGCTGATGCTTTCGGCATCGTTGGCCACGCGCGTGTCGTAGCCCTGCGGCATGGTGCGCACGAAGAAGTCGACCTGCGCGGCACGAGCGGCGGCCACAATTTCGTCGCGCGTTGCCTCGGGGCAGCCGTAGGCGATGTTTTCGGCAATCGTGCCATCGAATAGCCAGGCGTCTTGCAGCACCATGCCAAACTGCTGACGTAGCTCGCCGCGATCCATGCGGCTCGTATCCACGCCGTCGAGCGTAATACGCCCGCCGTCAATCTCGTAGAAGCGCATGAGCAGGTTGATGAGCGTCGTCTTGCCTGCGCCCGTGGTTCCCACCACCGCGATCTTCTGGCCCGGCTCGGCAGTAAACGACACGTCGCGCATAAGCGGCTTGTCGGGCGAATAACCAAAGCGCACATGCTCAAAGGAGACACGGCCCTCGACCTTGCCCGGCAGCTTGGCGGCCTCGTCCGGCAGCGGATCGGCCTCCATCTCGGGCTCATCGAGCAGGTCGAACACGCGCTCCGCACTCGCCAGCGCGCTCTGCAGCGAGTTGAAGGTAAACGACAGCTGCGTCATGGGCTCAGATGCCTCGTAGATAAACTGGAAGAACGCCTGGAACACGCCGACGGTCATGTGGCCGGCAACCAGCATACTGCAGCCCACAATCGCAATCACGATCTGTGCCAGGCGGCCGATAAAGCGCACCGCGGGGCCGACGGCGTTAATCATAAAGTCGGCCTTGGCACTCACGCGTGCCAGCTCGCCCGAGGCCTGGCGCACCTCGGCAGAACTTTGGCGCTCGCGGTTAAACGCGCGAATCACCAGACGGCCCGAGTAGCCTTCCTCGACCGCACTCGTAATCTTGGACACCCACTCTTGGCGCTCACCGGTTACGTCATGCGTGCGGCGCGAGACCACCTTGGTCACCAGCAGCGACAACGCCGTAAAGAACAAAAAGACGAGCGTGAGCGGCACGCTAAACACGAACATCACGCTCACGGCGCCCACCACGGTACCGATCGACACCAGAAGCTGCAGCAAGCCGCGCTGCATGCTCTCGGACATCTTGTCCAAGTCGTTGGTCGCACGGCTGACGACCTCACCGGGACGATGCGCGTCAAAAAAGGCAAGCGGCAGACGGTTGAGCTTTTGTGCGATGCGGTTGCGTAGGCACAGGTTGAGGCGTTCGGCAACGCTCGACATCAAAAAGCTCTGGAGCGCGTAGAACGAGGCAGCGGCCGTCCAGATCATAAAGTAGATGAAGATGGTCCTGCCGCAGTTCTCCCAGGTGATGTTGAAGGTGGTGTCGTTGGCAAACGCCACCTGAATGTGGCTCCACAGCTCATCGATCACGCGGGCGCTATATGCCGGCGCAGCAGTGTTAAAGATGGCATAGAACACAATGCTCGCGAACACGATATAGAAGCGCCAATGGTCGCCGGCAGCCTCGCTCCACAGGCGGCGCACCGTCGCCCAGGTATCTCGAGGCGTCTCGTCCTCGTCTTCATCGTCCACGTCGCGCATACGCTCTGCCTCGGCGCGGGCGCGCTCGTCCTCGGCACGTTCGTTTTCCTCGTAGAGCGCTTGGCGGCGAGCCTCGCGCTCGGCTGCAGCCTTGGCGGCGTCATCCAGCTCGGGTGCCACGGCAGCCGTTTCCTCGACCAGTCCCGCGGCAGCGGCGTCATCAACGCCGCCCTGCTTCTTGAGCTCCTCGGTCATGCTACTCACCTCCCTTCATCTGCGATTCCGCGATGGCGCGGTACACCTCGCAGGTTTCCATAAGCTCGCTATGCGTGCCCAAGCCCACAACCTCGCCATCCTTGAGCACGACGATCTGGTCGGCGTGCAAGATCGTCGAGATGCGCTGCGCGATGATGAGCACCGCAGCGTCACGCGTCTCGTCTTGCAACGCATGACGCAGGGCGGCATCGGTCTTAAAGTCCAGGGCCGAAAAACTGTCATCGAAGATATATAGATCGGCATGCTTCATGAGCGCACGGGCGATTGCCAAACGCTGGCGCTGGCCGCCCGAAAAGTTCGTACCGCCCTGCGCCACCGGGGTATCGAGCCCCTGCGGTTGGTCGAGTACAAAGGTGCTCTGGGCAACCTCAAGCGCGTGAAGCATGTCGCCCTCGGTCGCGCCTTCGTTACCAAAGCGAAGGTTGCTCGCCACCGTGCCCGAGAACAGCCACGCCTTCTGCGGCACATAGGCAATGCGCCCGCGGATTTCGTCTTGCGTAAGCTCGCGCAGGTCCACACCATTCAGGCGAATGGAGCCCTTGGTGGCATCGTGGAAGCGCAGCAGAAGCTTTGCCACCGTCGATTTGCCCGAGCCTGTCGAGCCAACGATCGCAGTCGTCTGACCGCGACGGCAGGCAAAGCTCAGGTCGCACAGGGTGTCCTCGTCGGCATCGTCAAAGCGAAACGACATGTGGTCGAACACGGCCACCGCATCGGCTTCGTCTTGGGGCTCGCGCGCCCCGTCATCCAGCGTGCGCTCGCCATCGACGATGCTCGGCTCAATCTCCAACACCTGCTGCGCACGGTTCAGGCACGCGGCAGCACGCGGAAGCGTCAGCACCACCATCTGCGCCATCATCACAAAGAACAGGATCAGAATTGCATACTCCAGCACCGCCGAGATACTCGCAATCTGCATGGCGTGGGCGCCTACGCGGTTGCCGCCCACCCACAGCACCGCCACCTCGGCGATGTTCATCAAAAAGAAGCTGGAGCTGTCGAGGCCCACAAACAGGTGGTTGACTTTGATGGCGTTGGCGGCGTATTCGCTAAACACCTCGTCCAGGCGCCGCTCCTCGTGACGCTCCTTGTTAAACGCACGGATGACGCGCACGCCCACGATGTTTTCGCGCAGCACCACGTTCATGCGGTCGATAAAGCTCTGCAAGCGCATAAAGATCGGCGCGGCGTTAGCCACCGTAAAGACCGCCGCTACGAGCACGATCGCAACGACTACGCCCAGAAGCGTGCCCATGGCGGGATCGATAAACCAGGCGAAGATGATGCCCGCCACAGCCAAAAACGGCACGGGCAGCACCAGCTGAATCGTCTGCAGAATCGCCTGCTGAATCACGTTGATGTCGTTGAGCGAGCGCGTGATCATCGATCCGGTACCAAAGCGCTCAAAATCGCTGGCCGCGAGCTCGAGCGATTTGTCGTACACGGCATTGCGGATATCGCAAGCCACGTTGGCGGCCAGGCGCGCCGAAAGATAGCAGCCCAGCACCGTGCCGCCGCTAGCCATGCTGGTCGCGATAAACATGTATAGGCCGTTGCGTAAAATGTAGTCGACATCGCCCGTGGTAATACCGGTGTTGACCATGTTCGCCAGCATCGTGGGAACCAACAGCGTACCGACGTTATCCACCAGCAGCACCAGCAGTGTCACTGCGACAAGCCCTCGATATGGCTTTAGAAACCTCATTAACAGTCGCACGACTCCCCCTCACGTCGATCTTGCATCTGGCTTGCGGCTGCCACCTGCTGTTTAAATGTCTCGCACTCGTCGCCGAGCACCTGAGAGAATTTGCCGATCAAGCGCATAATCTCGCGCTGCTCACATGGCTCAAGCGCGCCAAAGGCTCGCTGCTCGGCCTTGAGTGCCGGCAGCGCATAACGCTCGGCAAATCGCCTGCCCTCTTCGGTCAGGCTCACAACCTTGTTCTTACGGCTGCCTTCGGCAAACTCCAACGTTGCGAAGCCCCGCGCCGTCAAGGTTTTAATTGCCGAATTGATGGTCTGCTTGCTGTAGAACCATTCGCTTGTCAGACGGCTTACGGCAATACTGCCGCCCGCCGTGCTGGTATCGACGAGCATCCAGTAAGCGCAGTCCGAAAGGCCGCAGGCACGCGAGAACTCCGAATAGATATGGTCGAGTCCATTGAGCAACCGGTCGAAGTCGACCAGTTTAACCGCACCATTCATCTATCCCACCATTCGATTGTCCGATTTTTGACCAATTTTATGTCTCTAGATTAGTCCGAGTTTTGACTATCGTCAACAGCCTCTCCGCAAATGCGTGCACTTTTATGGCCTATCGGCAGAAAAAGACCGCCGGCGCGGGGGCGGCGCCAGCGGTCACGTGAAAATCGGGTTTTATTGCCTGTTAAGCGGCGACGGCCTCATAGACCGTAGCGCCCGAGAAGCTGTCATGCAGGCTCTTGCCGGCAATCCACGGCAGCTCGACGACCTCGCAGACCGTGTTGACCAACTCAGAACAGTCAGTAAAGTGGCCCTTGTCGTTGAGGGCCTCGCAATCCTGAACACGCCAATAGCCATCGGTGTGCGTGATGTAGTACTCGTGATCGTTGATCGACACGAAAGCGCGCGTCTTGGAACGCAGCAGCTTCAGAAATCCTTCGAAATCGGTCTCGACGACATCTCCAGCCTGGAACATGATGTTACCTCCTGGCCCGGCGCCACCACGGCGCATTGATAAACGTTGGTACTCCTTTAGTAAAACCTTTATCAGAGGTTATGCGTTCGTCATTTAGGCAAGTGGTAAAAAACCGCAGGGTAGACGGGATAAAACGTTTAACCATCCCATTTGTTTGTCACATTCTGAAGGTACTTTTATGCAAACCTACTTTCCCAATTGGAATCTATCCTTTTGGCCGGACAATTGACCGTCTATCGTTTAAGCCCGGCGGGTATGAACGAGGCATCTGCAACGCCATCGCAAGGAGACACCATGGAGACTATCGAAGCACTGATTCACCGTCGCAGCTGCCGCAACTACAGCGATCGTCCCGTCGAGGCCGAAAAGCTTGCACGTATTATCGAAGCCGGCCAATATGCACCGAGCGGCATGGGACGCCAGCCGGTGACGTTTGTCGCCGTCACCGACCCCGCGACCGTCGAGCGTCTCTCACAGCTCAACGCCCAGGTCATGGGCAGCAACAGCGACCCCTTCTATGGCGCCAAGACCGTTGTGGTGGTGCTGGTTGACCGCAGCGTGCCCACACATCTGGAAGACGGCTCGCTCGCCATGGGCAACTTGCTCAACGCCGCCTATGCACTGGGTGTCGATTCGTGCTGGATTCACCGCGCGCATGAGGTCTTTGACTCGCCCGAGGGCCTGGAGCTGCTGGCCAGCTGGGGCCTGCCCGCCGACGGCAGCCTGCGCGGTGTCGGTAACTGCATTCTTGGCTACGCCGAGGACACGCTACCCGAGGCAAAGCCGCGCCGCAACAACGTGGTGTACGTCAAGTAGCGCAGGAGTGTCCCAAACTGCCGGCAGAAAAGGAACGTCCCCTTCTGCCGGCAAGCTATGTTGATATTTGAGTTGTCGTCGCCTCGCTTGTCTGGGTCGTTTCGGCGTCGTCGCCTTGCTTGTCTTCGTCCTTTTGAGCATCGGCGATGGTGGTGGCCGCCGCGACGATGCCGCGCTGGGGCGCGACGCCTGTCTGGGTCTGAGCGCCCTCGATAACTTCTGTGCCTGCATGCGCGAGCTCGGGCGATTTAAACACTGCGTCCAAGTTGGCGCCACCGCCGGCGTAGCCAAGCGCAGCGAGTGCGATGACGATCACTGCAACGACGGCCACGATCGGAACATAACGATGCCAACCAGCCGGATTGAGTCCACTGCGGCGAGCCGCCCCGCGGCTGATGTAACCGAGCGTTCCGTCGTGCTTGAGCTTTGAGCCCACCACGCGTTTGCGGCCCCACAGCGAGGACTCTGCCTGCATTGCCAAGCGGGCGCTTGCCGAAGGATAGCCGTATTTAGTGCGCTTGAACGAGCCATCAAACCCCGAGGCGTGTTTACCCCACGTCACCGATGTCGTGCGTCGGTTGACCGGCGCGGCACTCCGCCTTCTGCGGCTCGGTTTTGAAGTCTCAGCCATATGCCCTCGCACGCCGTAACCAAATCGAAACAATAACGCTTTGGACTGTAGCACACGCGTCGCGCGCGGTCACGGGCGCCTCGCTCAACGGTCATCGTCCTTCAGCAAGCGCCACAGCGTTGTACGGCTTATGCCCAGTACCTCCGCCGCACGGGTTCGGTTGCCGTGGAGATGATCTACAACCAGATGCGCGATATCTCGCTCGGTATCGGCCAGCGGTCGCAGGATATACAGGTCGCTTTCGAGCGTCGGGGCGCCAAAGGCTGCGGTCTTAATCACGTCCTCTTGGGCGAGCACTTCCTCCGCCACAGCGCGGTCCACCGCGCCCGCCCCCACCAATATATACAGTCGTTCCGAGACCTCGCGGAGCTGCAGATAATTGCGCGGCCAGCGGTAAGCATCGAGCGTCTTCGTCGCCGCGGAAGACAGCGTGGGCGCTGCCGTCCCAAATGCATCAGCGAGATATTCCAAATAGCGCGCAACCTTCGTCGACGAGGCTCCCTGCTCGGCGATTGCCGGCGCCACGCTCACCGCACAGGCGAAGCGCTCGGTCACAAAGGCGGCTTGATCACTTTCGCTACCGCCCGGCATGTCATTCGCCGTCAGCACCACATGGCAGCGCGTCGCCAACGCGGTGTCGGCCATCGTGGAGACCAGCTCGCGGAGGCGCTGGGGGCCAACCGCGTTCCAGCCCTCAATGCAAAGGGTCAGCCCCGTTTGGAACAGCGGCGATTCGGAGCTTTTGAGCACATGGCGCCAACCGCGATCGGTGAGCTCATCGAGCGCAACGGAAACAAAGGGCTGATCGGCAAAAGGACCGTCCAGATAGAGGCGCTTGGCGATCTCAACCTGACCCGCTCCCAGCTCGCCCTCGAGCATAAGGGGCACACCGCGCGCGTAACTCTCCGCAACCGGCGTAGCCACCGAGGCCGCCCCCTCAACGATGCCGTACGCGCTCGATTCGTAGCGGGCCTCAACTTCGTCGGCGTTGAGCCACTCGATACCCGCATGCGCCGCGGCACCGCGCACCTCGCGGACCACGACGACCCAAAGCCCCCCGCCCTCTTTGTCGGTGGGGCGAACGGTCAGGCTCAGGCGCGTACCCTCACGCCCCATAACCAGACGCGCGCCGTCTCCTATACGGTCGAGACGCTCAGCGACAAAAGCCGCCACATCCCGCTCAAGCGCCGCGTCATTCATGGTCGAGATCGCGACGTCCCCACGCGCATCGATTGTCAATGCCGAGGCCCCGGCAGCAGCCAGGGCATCGGTCAAGATGTTCAGCTTGGCATCGCTATCCATGATTTGCCCCTGTCCGCGGCGTCGTGCAACCGCCGACGGTCGTACGACCGAGTGTTTCAAAATTGAACGATATTGCTCACCAAACACTATAGGGCAGAAAGCGCCGTCCTGCGAGTATAGGTGTTGCCCCGCATCGCCATCCTGGCGGGGCGATAAGAGCTCTTCGGGACTTATAAACCTGCGGACAAGCCATACCCGCAAGAGCTCCTATCGCTCCACCGCAGGCATGCGCTCGTCAGTACGCAGCACGCAGCACGCAGCACGCAAACAAGCTACTTCTCTACCAGATTCCCAGCACGTGTTGCATTCCCAAACTCATGCACGCAATGCCAATCCAGCAGCAAAAGCCCAGCGCGATGGGCTTGCCGCCCTTTTTGACCAGCTCGACGATATCGGTATTAAAACCAATAGCCGCCATGGCCATCACGATAAAGAACTTCGACAGCTCCTTGATGGGCACCGTAAAGGACGCGGGAAGCTGAAACACCGTAGTGATCACGCTCGCCAGCACAAAGAACAGCACAAACATGGGAAACGCGCGTTTAAGCGAGAACGTGCTTTTGGCGTCGCCACCGGCCTTGCGCGCCAGATGCATCTGCCAGCATGCAAGGACCAATGTAATGGGAATAATGGCCAGCGTCCTGGTGAGTTTGACCACCGTGGCGCTCTCGAGCACATTGGCGCCGGGATGCATACTGTCCCAGGCACTCGCCGCAGCCGTCACAGACGAGGTGTCGTTGATGGCAGTGCCGGCAAACAGGCCAAAGCCCTCGTTGGTCAACCCGAGCATGCCGCCGAGCGTCGGAAACACGAGCGCTGCGATAACGTTAAACAGGAAGATGACCGAAATAGCCTGGGCAATCTCGCGATCGTCGGCATCGATGACGGGCGCGGTCGCGGCGATGGCAGAACCGCCGCAAATCGACGAACCCACACCCACAAGCGTCGCGATCTTGCCCGGCACGTTCATAACGCGGCAGAGCACAAAGGCAATGACAAGCGAGGTCGAGATCGTCGCCACAATAATCGGCAGCGACTGGGCGCCCTTGGACAGAATCTGCGAGAGGTTCATGCCAAAGCCAAGCAGGATAACCGCGTACTGCAAGACTTTTTTAGACGTATAGGTGACACCGGCAGCGAGCTGTTCGCGACGATTCTTGGGAAAGACGAGCGCCAGGACCATGCCAAATAGGATGGCAAATACCGGACCGCCGACCACCTCAATCTGTTTGCCGAGCAACGTCGCGGGGATAGCGATGATCAGGCAGAACAAGACGCCTTTCCAGCGCTCGCGTACGATATTCGTCAGTTGCATATGGGATTCCTTCTTTCTATTTCACGTTTGCGACGGCTTATGATACGGCAACATTGAGCGCAGCCTTGCGCAAACACAGACTAAGATGCCGCAATAGTTCTCAGGCAACAGCCGAATTACCCACCGCGGAGAGCTGATTCGCGGCATAATTAACAACTGACATATGAGTTTGATAGAACAGTTGCGAGGCGCTATGGAAGAATCGATGCACGTCGGCGAGCAGGAAACGAGCCTACAGGACCAGTCCTACCACACCATTCGACGCAAAATCGTCTACCTGGACTACAAGCCGGGCGAAAAGCTGGGCGTCAAGCAACTTTGCGACGACCTGGATATGGGGCGCACCCCTGTGCGCGAGGCTTTAGTTCGTTTGGCGCAGGAAGGCCTGGTGCGCACCGTGCCCCAGAGCGGTACCTACGTCTCGCCCATCAACCTCACCCTTGCCGAGAGTGCCTGTTACATCCGCGAGCATCTGGAAAAGCAGGTGATCGTGGAGTGCTGCGCGCGCGCCACGTCGGCTGGCATCGAGCAGCTCGACCGCGCCATCGTGCTGCAGGAAAAGGCCATGGCCGAAGAGGATCGCATCGGCTTCTTTTTGAGCGACAACCTCATGCATCACATGATTTTTAGCATCGCATGTCGCAGCACCGTGTGGTCGTGGCTCGAAGAGACCAATGCCGACCTTGAGCGCTTCCGCTGGCTGCGCGCTGCCACGCAGGTTCTCGACAATCAGGACATCGTGAACGAGCACAAGCAGATTCGCCGCGCTATCGCCGGTCGCGACCCCATCGAAGCGAGCTTTTTGGTCAGCAAGCACCTGCACATGATGTTCCGCAACCAAACCGAGGTCCTGGACCAGTTCCCCGAGTACTTCGAGACCAGCAAGCTCCGCTAACCTACCAAAAAAGGACAGGTTCATTTTGGCAGGTTTTATCTGTGCAAATGCAACAAGGCCCGGCTCCGTCAAATGCGGAGCCGGGCCTTAGTCGCTAGAACGGCGGAACCAACTACTCGACAGTAACGCTTTTCGCCAGGTTACGGGGCTGGTCGACGTCGCAGCCGCGCAGGATGGCGACCTCGCGTGCGAGCAGCTGCAGAGGAACGCTCGCCGTGATGGGGCTGAACACGTCGCGGACTGCCGGCACGCGGATGATGCAGTCGGCGATCTTGTTGATCTCCTCGTCGCCCTCGGTGGCAACGACGATGACCTTGGCACCGCGCGCCTTGCACTCCATAAGGTTCGACACGGTCTTGTCGTAGGTGGCACTCTTGGTGGCCACAGCGATGACAGGGAAGCCCGGGTCGATCAGGGCAATGGGGCCGTGCTTCATCTCGCCGGCGGCGTAGGCCTCGGCGTGCAGGTAGCTGACCTCCTTGAGCTTGAGCGCACCCTCGTAGGAAATAGCGGCACCCATGCCGCGGCCCACGAACAGCGCCGACTGCGCATCCTTGCACAGCAGGGCAGCCTCATGCACGGCATCGGTCTGCGTGTCCAAAATCCACTGGATCTGCTCGGCAGTATCGGAAAGCTCGCGGAACAGCATGCGTGCCTGTTTGGTGGTCAGGCGGTACTTGACCTGCGCCAGCAGCAGGGCCAGCAGCGTCAGGCTCACAACCTGGCCGATGAAGCTCTTGGTCGAGGCGACCGCGATCTCCTTGTTGGCCTTGGTGTAGATGACGCCGTCGCTCTCACGCGCCACGGGGCTGCCCACCACGTTGGTGATGCCGAAGACCTTGGCGCCCTTGATGCGCGCGTCGCGGATGGCGGCGAGAGTGTCGGCCGTCTCGCCCGACTGGGACACGGCCACGACGAGCGTCGTCGGCGTGATGATGGGGTTGCGATAGCGGAACTCGCTGGCCGCCTCCACCTCGGTGGGGATGCGAGCCCAGCCCTCAATGAGATTCTTGGCAATGAGGCCAGCGTGATAGCTGGTGCCGCAAGCGATCACGTAGACGCGGTCGATGTCGTTGAGTTCCTCGAGCGAAAGGCCCAGCTCGTCGATATCGAGCTCGCCGGCCGGCGTCATGCGACCAACCAGCGTGTCGCGCACGACGCGCGGCTGCTCGTGAATCTCCTTGAGCATAAAGTCGGGATAACCGCCCTTTTCTGCCATGTCCAGGTCCCAGTCGATGTGGGTGACCTTGGGCTCGATAACGTTGCCGGCCTCGTCGGTGTACTCGACGCCTGCGGGCGTGAGCTTAGCAAACTGACCGTCCTCGAGCACCACGACATCGCGGGTGGCGTCGATGAGCGCGATGACATCGGAAGCAACATAGGAGCCGGTTTCGCCCACGCCGACTACGATCGGGGAATCCTTGCGGGCCACGGCGATCACGCCGGGCTCGTCAGCGCACACGGCGGCCAGACCATAGGCACCGACCACGTGGGTGCACGCCTCGCGCACGGAGGCCATCAGGTCGTGCGCCTCGGCATAAGCCTCTTCGATCAGATGCGCGAAGACCTCGGTATCGGTCTCGCTCTTAAAGTGATGGCCGCGGCCCTCCAGCTCTTCGCGCAGCTCGGCGAAGTTCTCGATGATGCCGTTGTGGACGATGGCGATACGACCGTCGCAGCTGGTGTGGGGGTGAGCGTTAACGACGGAGGGCTTGCCGTGGGTGGCCCAACGGGTATGGCCGATACCGCAGGTAGCGTCGCTGTCGATGTTGGAAAGCTCGCTCTCCAGGCCCGCGACCTTGCCCACGCGGCGGATGACGTCGAGGTGTGCCGCGGCGCCCTCGCCCACCTCGAGCGCGACGCCCGAGGAGTCATAGCCGCGATACTCCATGCGCTTGAGGCCCGTGACCAGGATGTTCTTTGCAATATCAGAGCCGGTGTAGCCGACGATTCCGCACATAGGATAAATCCCTTCGTTCGCGTGACTGCAAGACGTCCACGCACAGGGGGCGCTGAGACGTATAACGTTCGAGTATTGTACTCACGCAAACGCAAGCTGATATACCAGAAGTGGTATCTCAACTTAGATACCACCCGATGCACACACGTCCAGCCGGTCCAAACCACCACAATGGGGACAGGCACCTTCGTGGTGGTCGCGCTGGCAACGGCGTTTCCCCAGATAAAACCTGCCAAAATAAACCTGTCCCTTTTTGGTAGGTTTGGGATGCTACAATCTGGCTTGTACTTGAAACGCATCAAAGGGGCCGCTATGGCAAAGGTAAAAATCAGCGACGTCGCGCGCGAGGCCGGGGTTTCGTTGGGCACGGTTTCCAACGCGCTCAACCACCCCGAAAAGCTGCGCCCCGAGACCCTCAAGCTCATCAACGAGACCATCAATCGCCTTGGCTACCTGCCCAACCAAAGCGCCCGTCAGCTCGCGGGCGGCGCCACCAAGTCCTTTGGCCTGGTGCTCCCCCGTCTCGATCACGGCTTTTCGCTCCAAATCGCCAGCGGCGCCCACAACGAGGCCCGCAAGCACGGCTACGACTTGCTCATCGCCAACGCCGATAACGACGATATTCTCGAGGACCATTACCTGCGCTACTTTATGGGCACGCAGATGTCCGGCGTCATGGTTCAGCCCATGGCGTCCCCCGACTGGCATCCGGCCATGACTAAAATGCCCGTGCCGATCGTCCATCTGGACATCCACTGTTCCGAGCCCGGCTACTACGTAGCGGCCGACAACGAGGCCCAAGGTCGCATCATTGCCGAGCTCGCCATCGCCCGCGGCGCACACCATATTGTCGTCGTCGGCCGAGCAGCATTTATGCAGCTCACCCTACGCGTGCTTGGCATTCACAAGGCCCTCGCCCTGCACCCCGATATCAAGATCGAAGTCATCGACGCTGGCGAATGGAATACCGCTGCCGACGGCTACGGCATCGGTGCCCAAATCGCCGAGCGCCCCGCGAACGAACGCCCCGATTTTGTCGTCGGCCTGACCGACGTGTTGGCCTCGGGCGTTATCTCGGCGCTGGTCGACAAGGGCATCTCTGTCCCCGGGCAAGTACGCGTAGCAGGCTGCGATGGCAACCCGCTCGCTTGGAGTGGATCGGTCCCGCTCACTACGGTAGCGCCCCCGGGCTACGAGATTGGCCGCAAGGGCGTTCAATTGCTCATGGAGCAAATCGAGAACAAGGCCCCGGCAAAGACCAAGCACGTCCACATCGGCTCTGCCGCGCGCACCGTCACCGCGGTCACGGCCATCGAGGACATCAACCGCCAAGAACTCGTGCGGCCGTTCCTGCTGGAACGCGCCAGCACCCAGGCAAGCAGCCAGACCGACGCCACGGCCATCAACCTCGGTGCGTATCTATAGCACGCACGCAAGTATGCTAAGTCGCCGCTCAAGCAAAAGGGGCCCGACCATTGCCGGGCCCCTTTTGCTTGAGCGCAAACGTGAGCAATCGCTCGTTTCAACACCGCAATTGTCTAGCGCACGGCCTTGACTGCCGCCGCCAGGTCGAACAGCGTATCGAGCACGGCCTCGCAGCCATCCACCACGTCCTGCGGCAGCGGCACGATATCAGGAACGGCAAAGACGTGGCAGCCAGCCGTAATGCCCGAGACGCAGCCGTTGCGCGAATCCTCGACCACGGCACATTCCTCGGGAGTAAAGCCCGCGCGCTCGCAGGCGAGCAGATACATCTCGGGGTCGGGCTTGCCGTGCACGACGTCCTCGCCGCAGGTCACCGTTTCAAACTTGTCAAAGAGACCGAATGATTTAAGGTTGCGCTCGGCGGTAACGTGGCGCGACGACGTCGCAAGGCCCACGTGATAGCCCGCCGCCAGCAGCTCGTCTAGACACTCGGCGGCGCCGGCCTTAAGCTCCAGATCGGTCTTGACCATCTCGTCGCGAATCTCCTTGTGGCGGACATAGATCGCCTCGGCGGTCTCGTGGCTGCCGTAATGCTTATCGAGGATGTCCATGACATCGGGTAGCGTGCGACCGATAAACTGATGGATCAGCGCATCATCAATCGCGAGCCCCAGCTCAGCGGCGCCTGCCTTCCAGGCCTTAATCCCCAAACGCTCGGTATCAACCAGCGTTCCATCCATGTCAAAAATAACAGCCTTGATCATATCGGTCCCCCATCGACTCTCGCTGTCGCGCTGCTGCAACTCTACCGCATTTGGCAACTTGTATATAACGTATATACCATATTGCACTTTCGTTACACAGATAGAAGTCTTATGGCAAGTAACGCATTAGGATTATAGTTTTCGATCGAGTACTCAACGATAAGGAACGTTTCATGATTTTAGACACCACGGCACCCGCAGAGGAGCTTCAAGACAAGCTATCGGCGCTCGAACAGCTGCTTTTGGCATACGGGCGCGTGGCCATCGGGTTTTCCGGCGGCGTTGACAGCAGCTTTTTGGCCGCGGTCTGCGCCCGCATCATGCCTGCCGACACGCTTCTCGTTCACCTCACCACGCCGCTCATCGGCACGCCCGAACAGACTTCGTTTGAGCAGTCCGTTGATGGACAGGCCAATGAGGGGGCGTATTTTAAGCTACCCGTACTCAATCTTTCGGTGGATCAGCTGCAACTCCCCCAAGTAGCCCGCAACGACGCCAACCGCTGTTACCACTGCAAGCACGCCGGCTTCACCGCCATCGTCAATCACGCCAAGTCGCTCGGCTTTCCCACCGTCATCGATGGCAGCAATGCAAGCGATCACGGCGACTACCGTCCCGGCATGCGTGCGGCAGAAGAGCTCGGCGTACGCTCCCCTCTTATGGAGGTCGGCTTTACCAAGGACGAAGAGCGCGAGCTACTGCGCGCATGGGGCTATCCCGTTTGGAACCTGCCGGCGGGAGCATGTCTTGCCACACGCGTCCCCACGGGCGAGGAGCTTACGCGCGAGAAGGTCGATTTAATCCGCGCCTGCGAGGATTACCTGCACGATCTTGATCTGGCACAGGTACGCGCGCGCTTGATCAGCGGCTGCATGCATATCGAGGCCGCACCCGCAGATGTTGCCAAGATTGCCGCCCTCGGCGGTGCCGCCATCGACGACAAGGGCAAGACCCCGCTGCCCGCCGTTATCGAGTCCGCGCTGCGCGAGCTGGGCTGCGACCATATCTCCCCTGAGGTCACCCCCTACATCCACGGCAACATGAACCTGTAGGTTGCGCCGTTTTACAAACGGCGCAACTGCTCGGCGCTGCACGGGCTCCGGGCACGGCAATCTGACGTTCAACTTCACGGGCGCGACCAAAAGGTCAGCGCCCGCTTGTTTCACGTCACCTTGCCGCACCCGGAGCCCGCTCGCTCGCATATGCTCAACCTGCACTGCGTTAACTGACCTGCCAAAAAGGGACAGGTTTGTTTTGGCAGGTTTTATCTGGGGAAATATCGCGAGGCAGTCGCCCCCCTAGCACCCATCTAACTTCGAGAGACACAAGAGGGGCGACTCGGCTGCATCTACTTCTTCCGATAGCGGCGGTTGCGGCTCGTCGATGAACCCATTACTTCGATGAGCCCTTTATCCGCCATTTTTGGCAGATGGTAGCGGACGGACGAAATTTTGACCCCCGATGCAACCGCTATTTCTCGCGCCGTCATATCCACTTCGGCGCTGAGAGCCTCCAGGATCCTATCCGCTGTCGAAGCTGACGGTTCTCTGCTCATATCGATAATCTCAAACGTGTCTTTGCCACATTTTGACAGGACATGTTTATCGACAAGGTCCCCGCAGATCAGACGAATGTCATCCGAATCCCACTTCAGGGCCTCTCGTATTTTTTGAACATCGCATACGCACCCATGCTCCCGCATAAACATGAGCAATGTTTCTTCGCGATCCGTCAGCTCGGCGCCCACATGGCTCTGAATCCACGTGCGGTTTTCAGCAAGCTCCGCCCCGTGCCGGGAAAGCAGCACCGTAAACGAATCAGCCTTAACGATAAATTTCGGCCTGCCAAGCGAACGAGACTCCATCTCGCGAATCATAGCCGGGATACCAGATCCCTGGCTTTCCGCAACGGCCCCCTCGGCATGCTCTAACGGCGTCGCCCCCATTAGGCTCATGAGCTTTGGGTTTCGGCAGCGCGATTCCCCGTCTGCAAGATTGTCCACCGTCTTTCCGCCCCAAAGCCCGCCAGGGTTTTTGATCTCTATTCTGTCTGGATAGATATCGACACTCACGGCCTGCCCCACAAACATGGGCGAATATTCTCGATGGATGCAGGCATTTGCCAAGGCCTCGCGCAAAACCTCCTGGGGAACTTCCCAATCCTCCCTTCTGCCAGCGCCTTGCACTATCGTCGCTTTGCGCAAGTTTCGTCCAATCGCGGCAAGGGCATCTTCGATGCAAGCCGGAATCGGGCCATCGCACAACTGGCGGTCAATAAACCGGGGTTGCCCGGGTGCAGATTTTTCCACATCGGAATGAACGGCGACATCGATCATCAGTTTGGGATAGAACTGCTGGGGGTAAATTCCCGCCGACAGAAGCCCCGCGAGCTTCACGGCACCATCCTTTGTAGTGATATTGAGTCTGACCAGCTGCTTTTCCAGCGTATCGGCCCCGCGCAAAACGCGCGGGGTCTGCAGCCGGCGATTTGCGATAATAGACCGCACGACATCTGGATCCAAATCCTCGACCGTTGCCTCCGAAACCACCGTGCCGTCTGCATCGCTCGGAAGCAACGCACTCTGCAGCTCATATAGCTCAGCGGGTGACATCTTGATATCTTTATCATCCACGCGCTTGTAGCTACCGTTCTGCACGCCGCGCGCGCCGATATAGCAAGGCTTCGCTTTAAGCTCAAGTTCAAAGATGCGCACCAGAAGCACCTGGAGCCCGTCGACCTCGCCTCGATCAAGCTCGTACCGCGGCGCATGGGTCACCACTGCCGCTGAGCCTCCGTCTCCGATACCCGAAACAAACTGATCGCGCACCCTATCGATAGCAAAGTTAGCCGAAGGAACAAATCCTTCGGCTTCGTTCAGGCCCAAAATAATGAGCCCACCCGCAGTGTTCGCAAAAGCGCTCACTGTCTCCCATACGTCTGCGCTCAATTTATTCGTGCAGGCTTTAACTTCTACCGATGCGTCATCAGTCCCCCGCCTGCGAAGGCGCTCAACAATAAGGCCAAGAGGTTCATCCAGCAGCATTGGCATTCCGTCTCTCTAAAACGATAGATTTATCTCTCTAAAGTATAGCTTATCTCTCTAACTTTAGAGAGATAAGCATCTTATTTTAGAGAGACATTTAGAGAGACATTTAGAGAGACGAACGCGACCTCTCTAATCATGGGTTCCTCTCTTTAAAGTGCGCACATCCCAACCGTACCTTAAGCTGCGGTGAAATAACTCACGATTAACCTGCCAAAAAGGGACAGGCTTATTTTGGCAGGTTTTATCTGGGGAAACGCCGAATAGCCCCACATCAACAACTGCCGCAGCTCCATATGAGACAAATGAATCTGTAGCGTCTATCCCAAATCTTGAGTATTTGTTCGATAGAACGACCCTCGGCGGCTCCTGCTAGACTGGTAGATTCCCAACCGTCCATCCAGGAGCCTCAATGTCGCGCAAGTCCGCCTACAAGCAAGTCCTTTCCATCGGCACCGCCGTGGTGCTGGGGTTTGCGCTGTTTACGGGATCGCTCGACGGAGCTCCCAAGCTGCTGTCGCCGCAAAGCGATGAACAGGCGGTAGCTCTGGCCGAGAAGCAAAACGAGAGTCCCAAGCGCACCGGCAACGAGGCAGACCTGGTCGCCCGGCTCGAATCGGGAACAGCCAGCTCCGAGGACTCCGACGATGGCTCTGAATCCGCCGCAATTGACACCGGTGACGACACTTCCACAGGCAGCGCCGCCACCCCCATCGACGAGGTCGAAAACCCCGACCTCAACCGCGCCCGCGGTGTTTATCTCAGCAGCATTCCCGACTACGCCGGCAACCCCTACGTTGCCCTTCGCGCCGACAGCACGCACCCGCTCGGCACACCATCATTCACGCTCGATGAATACGAGCGCGCTACAGAAGAGGGTTGCTTTAAGAAGTTCTCCAAGCTCGACAGTTTGGGCCGCACCCGCAAAGCGCTCGCCTGCGTAGGCCCCGAATCGCTCGGCCAGGGCAAGCGCGGCGATATCTCGCGCATCCACCCCGCCGGCTGGCGCCAGCAGCGCTACGACTTTATTCCGGGCCAGAGCCTCTACAACCGCTGCCACCTTATCGCCTGGTCGCTCTGCGGCGAAAACGCCAACCGTAAGAATCTCCTCACCGGCACGCGCTATCTCAACGAGACGGGCATGCTACCGTTTGAAGAGCAGATTCTCAACTACATCCACGACACGGGCAACCATGTTCTCTATCGCGTCACGCCCATGTATAACGAAGAGGAACTCGTCTGCCGTGGCGTGCGCCTTGAGGCGCAATCGGTCGAGGACCACGGCAGGACCCTCTGTTTCCACGTATATTGCTACAACCTGCAGCCGCATGTGCAGATCGACTACGCCACCGGCCGCAATCAGGCCTCGGGAGACTAGGGCCGACCAAGCTGCCCCAAAACCTACCATGATCCGTTTTCCTCCGCCCCCTAGGGATCAAAAGGGGCCGCCCTGGATTGCCCAGAGCGGCCCTTGCATCGGCATGTATATTACAGGCAAAGTCACACGCTACTTGGCGCGGCCCTCCTCATAGCGCTCAACCAGCTTGGCCTGAACGTCATAAGGCACCTGCTCGTAGCCTGCAGGCTTCATGGTAAAGTCGCCCGTGCCGCGCGTGATAGAGCGCAGACGCGTCGAGTAATCCGTCAGCTCGGCGAGAGGCGCCTGGGCGATGACCACGGTATCGCCGCGCTCATCGGTCTCCATACCCGTCACGCGACCGCGCGAGGCCGAGATGTCGCCCATCACGGCGCCGGCGTAGCTCTCGGGGATCGTCACCGTGATTTCCTCGATGGGCTCTAGCACCACCGGGTCGGCATCGGCACATGCCTTGCGCAGGCCGATGCGAGCCGCCGCGCGGAACGCCATCTCGTTGGAGTCGACGCTGTGATACGAGCCGTCATACACCGCGACGCGAATGCCCGTGAGCGGGTAGCCGGCAATGATGCCGTCCTTCATGGTCTCCTGGACGCCCTTGTCCACGGCGGGAATCAGCGAGCGCGGAATGCGGCCGCCCACGACCTCATCCACAAACTCGTAGCCGTCGCTCGTGCCGTCGGGCCCAATGAGCGGCTCCACGCGTAGCCAGCAGTCGCCGTACTGACCGGCACCACCGGTCTGCTTCTTGTGGCGGCCCTGGGCGCTTGCCGTGCGGCGGATGGTTTCGCGATACGGAATGCGGATCGGCACGCTTTTGGCCACGACCTTGGTGCGATCCTCCAAACGGTTGAGCAGCACCGAAACCTGCGCCTCACCCACGGCGGAGATGATAGTCTGGCCCGTCTCCTCGTCGCGGTCGATGCTCATGGTCGGATCGGCCTTGCAGGCTTTCTCGATAAACGTATAGAGCTTCTCCTCGTCGCCGCGGTTCTCGGCCTCGATGGCAATGCGGTACTGCGAGTTGGGGAACTTGAACGCCGCCGCCTCGACCTTGCCGGTAATCGAGAGCGTATCGCCCGTCTCGGCCGCCAGCTTGGGCGCCACGATGATGTCGCCGGCATAGGCGTGGCCGACCTCGGTCATGTCGCGGCCGCACATCACATACAGGTGAGCCAGACGGTCGCTCTTGCGCGTGCGCGCATTGATCAGCTCAAGGCCCGGCTCAAGCGTACCCGTCAGCACCTTGATAAAGCTGATGCGACCCTGCTGTGGATCGGCCAGGGTCTTAAACACAAAGGCCACCGGGCGGTCATCGTCACTCGAGATCTTGAGCGAGTCGCCGTCGATGAGCGGCATCTCGCCGTAGTCAGTCGGCGCCGGGAAGTACGTGGCGATGTCGTCCATCAGCGAGTTGACGCCCTGCTCCTTAATGCAATCGCCCGCAAAGACCGGCACAAAGATGCGCTCGGCGATCGCCTTGGACAACAGGCCCTCAAGCTCCTCCTGCGTCAGCGTCTCCTCGCCTTCCAGGTACTTCATCATCAGCTCATCGTCGGCCTCGGCCACCAGCTCGCACAGATGGTCGTGGGCTTCCTCGGCCTGGGCACGATACTCCTCGGGAATCTCCGACTCAACTGCCTCGGCGCCGTTGCAGTGGCGCGCCTTCATACGCACCAGGTCGATAATGCCGTCAAAGTCCTCGCCCTCGCCCCAGGGGAGGGTCACGGCACCCAAACGCGTACCAAAACGTTCCTGCAGCAGGCCCATCGTGGTCGTAAAGCTGGCCTCGGGACGCGACAGGCGGTTTACGAACACCGCGCGCGCCAGGCGCAGGTCCTCGGCGGCGTACCAAAGCTTAACCGTCGTCGGCTGCGGGCCGGCCTCGGCGTCGACCACGAACAGCACCGTCTCGCAGACGCTCATCGCGGCAAAGGCGTCGCCGATAAAATCGGGGTAGCACGGGGCATCAAGCACGTTGATGCGGGCGCCCTTCCAATCGATCGGCGCGATGGTCGTCGAGATAGAAAATGAGCGCTTGACCTCTTCGGGGTCATAGTCGAGCGTGGGCTTGGTGCCGTCGTGGCCGCCCAGACGGGCGGTCTTACCAGAAAGGTGGAGCATGGCCTCGGCGAGTGAAGTCTTGCCCACCCCGCCTTGGCCTACGAGCACCACGTTCCTTACGTTGCCGGTCTTGGGAGCACCCATGATGACCTCCTTGCAGGGTCGCGCGCGATGCGCGACGCCAACGGGGAGAGTTCGCGGTCGATGCCGTCCCGGGAGCAGCACGGTCGGCAGCCGAGCCGACTCACCCTCCAAATGTCCTATGCCACCACCCTACCCTTGCAGTCGCCTGTCCATGCAGACCTTTCGGCACGCGTATGAATACGGGCGGCGAGAGGAGGAGGCGAGCTTGCGAGGCGATTATTGAGCCCCGCCGATTCAAATAAAATGCCGCCCCAGGCTGTAAGACCTGCGGCGGCTTCGCCTCAATTAATAGTTGAGCAAATAGTTGAACCTACCCCTCGATACGGCTCAAGAACTCACGGGTACGCTGCTCGCGCGGATGATCGATAACCTGCTCGGCCGGACCCTCCTCGACAATGCGACCGCCGTCCATAAAGACCACGCGATCGGCAACATCGCGCGCAAACTGCATCGCATGGGTCACGATCACCATCGTCATATTCTGCGCCGCCAGGTCCTTGATGACGCGCAGAACCTCGGCCGTCAGCTCGGGATCGAGCGCCGAGGTCGGCTCGTCAAAGAATAAGATTTCCGGGTCGAGCGCCAGGGCGCGGGCAATACTCACGCGCTGCTGCTGACCGCCCGAAAGCTCGCAGGGCACCTTGTTCTCGTTGCCCGTCAGCCCCATTTGCGCAATCAGCTCGTGAGCGCGGGCCTCCGCCTGCTCGCGCGGGCGCTTAAGCACGCGGATCGGCGCATCGGTGATGTTTTTCATCACGGTATAGTGCGGGAACAGATTGTAGTTCTGAAACACCAAACCAAACCGCGAGCGCGCCTGTTTAGGCACATCGCCCTTTGCGTACACCGCGCCCGAACCCGTATCCGTCGCGACGGCAAGGTCGCCAAACGAGAGCGAGCCACCGTCGAGCGTCTCGAGCAGCGTGGCGCAGCGCAGCAGCGTGGACTTACCGCCGCCCGAAGGCCCGATAATCGCCACGACCTCGCCACGCTTTACCTCAAGCGAGATATCCTTGAGCACCTCATTGCCGCCAAACGCCTTGCGCGCGTTCGCTATATTCATAACCGTTCCGGACACAGGAACCTCCACGTGTTTGAAAAGCACAACGGGACAGGCTAGTCATGGTAATAGTCAAGTCGTTTCTCGGCAGCGCCTAACAGCATCTCGACTACAAAGTTAAAGACCCAGTAAATCAGTGCCGCGATCGCAAACGGTACCATGCTCACCTGCGAGGCGACCAGCGCCTTGGCCGTCGAGAACATCTCACCCACGCCAATGGCAAACGCCAGCGACGTGTCCTTGACCAGCGTGATGATCTCGTTGCCCATCGCCGGCAAAATGCGCTTGGCGACCTGCGGCATCACGATATACAGAAACGTCTGCGTGCGCGAATAGCCCAGCACCTCGGCGGCCTCGTATTGACCGCGCGGAATGGACTGCAGGCCCGAGCGATAGATCTCGGCAAAGTAACCGGCGTAGTTGATGATGAACGCCACGACGCACGCCGTCCACTTGGAATCGGGCGTGAGCGAAATGCCAAACACGTAGTACGGGGCAAAGTAGATGGCAAACATCTGCAGCATGAGCGGCGTACCGCGCATGACCGAAATGTAGATGCGCGCAATCCAGCGAAGCGGCGCGATTTTGCTCATGCGCATAAACGCCACGGGGATTCCCAGCGGAATCGACCCCAGCAGTGTCAGCACAAACAACTGCAAACTGACCAAGAATCCCTGGCCAAGCATCTGCATCATGACCTGAATAGACATTACTTGAGCACCCAATTATCGAAAGACAGACCGTAATCTGCATATTTATCGCACAGGTCCTTGACCGTGCCGTCCTCGTAGAGCGCCTTGAGCGACTCGGTCACGGCATCGGCGGACTTGGTGTCGCCCTTCTTAAAGCCAACGGCGTAGTGCTCGCTAGACAGCGGCTTATCAAGCTGCGTATATGCATCGGGCTTGGCGGCAAGCTGATATTGAGCGATCGAGAGGTCACAGGCAACGGCATCGACCGCGCCACTCTCGAGCTGCATAAAGGCCGTGTTGTACTCGCCGATGGTGTCGAGCGTGGCAAACGTTGCCGCCAAATCCTTCTGGTCGCCCTCGAGCACATCCTGCGCCGCGGAATCGGTCTGGGTAATCACGGTCTTGCCGGCAAGATCGTCCCAGCTCTTGATACCCGCGTCCTTCTTGACCACGAGCACCTGCTCGTTGAGCATGTACGGCTCGGAGAACGTGTAGTCGTCCTCGCGGCCCTCCATGGTAAAGCCGTTCCAGATGCAGTTGATGGCACCCGAGTTGAGCAGCGTGTCCTTGGCATCCCAGTCGATAGCCTCATACTCAACGTCCCAACCCTGCTTGTCGGCAACGGCCTTGGCAAGGTCGAGGTCAAAGCCGGTGTACTCGCCATCGTCGCCCACAAAGCCATACGGAGGATAGGACTTGTCAAAGCCCACCACGAGCTTCTTGGACTCGGCGGCGCCCTTCACGTCCTTGGCTGCGGCAGAGCCAGCAGCGGAGCCCTTGCCGGCACCACCGCCGCAGCCTACCAGGCCAAGGCCAAGCACCGTGGCAAGCGAACCGGCTAGACCAACAAACTGACGACGAGACATATCGGTATTCATGGTATTCCCCCTTGATGGCACTTTAGTTAGGTAAAGTGAGTCATGTAACGTTCAGAATCATACACTCTACCTTGATAAAGTACAAGGGAGGGTTTGCCCGGCGTTGGACTTATCACTGACATGAAATGGGCGCTTGCATATCGTCTGCTAGCTTGGCACGGTACAATGCTTTCAGATTTCAATTTATAAATTAGTGGGGTTAATTCATGGCAGAATCTCGTGCGGAGCGTAGGGCTCGTCGTGCTTTGGTGGAGGCGGCTGAGGGGTCGAAGGAGGAGAAATCTTCTACGAAATCCAAGTCTTCTAAAGCTGCAAAAAGCAAGTCGGCCAAGAGCAAGGCTAAGGCCAAGCGCTCTGGCTCTCGTCAGGGTGGAGATAAGGCGTCTCACGTTCGTTCCAAGGGCTCGCGCAAGGATTCGGCTCAGCCTGCTCGTAAAACTGTGGACCCCAAGTCTCCCTGTTCGATCATGAAATCTTGCGGTGGGTGCACGGCGCTCAATCGTCCTTATAAGAAGCAGTTGGCGGCCAAGCAGGCTGCTATGGAGGAGCTTTTTGCTTCGCTTTGTGAGCGTGAGGGTATCGCCGTTGATCCTATTCGCGGTATGGGCGTCACCCTGGGTGACCCGGGTAAATATCCTGCGCCGCGTGGCTTTCGTCATAAGGCCGCCACTCCCTTTGCTCCCGGTAAGGAGGGCGCTGTCCGTTGCGGTTTCTTTGAGCGCGGCACGCACAGGATCGTTGCCGTACCCGAGTGTCCTGTCGAGGCGCCAGGTGCCCGTCAGATTCTCAACGGCATCGCACGCGAAGCTGAGCGGCTGCATATTCCCGCGTTTAATGAGGACAAGCATCTTGGTCTGCTTCGCTATGCCGTCGTCCGCTGCGGTTGGCGTACCGACCAAGTCATGGTTACGCTCGTGACCGCCCAGCGCGACTTACCGCATGCGCAGGAGTTCTTTGAGGCCGTCGCGGCGCTCGATCCGCATATCGTCACCGTTGCCCAAAATATCAATGGCCGTCCCGGTAACGCCATCTTGGGCGAGGAGACTCGTATCGTCTATGGCGCCGAGTGCATGCGCGACCAGTTGCTCGGTTGCGAATTCGATATCTCCCCTACCGCGTTCTATCAGACCAATCCGCAGCAGACCGAACTGCTCTATCAGCTCGCCATTGACGGCATGGATCTGCAGCAGGGTGACATTCTTATGGACGCGTACTGCGGCAGCGGCACCATCGGTCTGTGCGCCGCGAAGGATGCCCAGGACAGAGGTGTCGGCATTATGCTGCTCGGCGTGGAGCGCAACCCGGCGGGCATTGCCGACGCACGTCGCAATGCCGAACTCAACGGCCTCACCCGCAGCGCTTGGTTTATGGCCGACGACGCCACCGACTACATCCTAGATGCCGCCGATAACAGCGAGCGCGTCGACGTCCTTTCCATCGACCCGCCGCGCGCCGGCTCTACCCCCGAGTTCCTCGAGGCCGCCTGCGCACTTAAGCCGCGCCGCATCACTTATATCAGCTGCAACCCCGTGACCCAAGAGCGCGACCTGCACCACCTCCTCGACGGAGGCTATCGCCTGCTCAAGATCACGCCGGTCGACATGTTCCCCCATACCGACCACACCGAGACTGTCGCGGTCCTCGAGTGCCGCTAATCCACCCCGGTAGATTTTTGGGACAAGAAGGGGGCGGCCCGTCTGGACCGCCCCCTTTCGTTGAACATATGAGTCTCGTTACATCCCCTTGCGCAGGTCGCACACGCCGGCTGCCGCCATTTCGCGCAGCAGCGTCTCGCGATCGCGCGTCACGATCAGATCCAACGGGAAGTGAATCTCGTCGAGCATCTTGCGGGCATGATCGAGCTTGCCAATGGCCATACCAATGTGCGCATCAGTCGACACGCCAATGCCCACGCCCAGCTCGGCGCAACGCTCGGCAATCTTGCGGCATACGGCCCAATGCTCAGTGTCGGCACCGTGCTCAAGACTATGGTTATTGATCTCGATAATCTTGTGCTTGGCCTTGGCCGCCAGCAGCACCTCATCGATATCGAACGGCACGCCCGAACGACCCGTATGCCCAAGCATGAACACCTTGGGGTGCTCCAAGGCATTGATATACATCTCGGTCGTTTGAGCCAGCGTCGCGCCCTCGGCAAACTGCGGATTATGCACGCTTGCCACCAAATAATCCAAATTGCGCGTCACCAAATCGAACAGCGAATGCTGGTGACTGTACGAATCACCGGCAATATCGAACGAAACGGGAATGTCCTCGCCAAACAAGCTTCCGTCCAGCGAAACGATATCGGCCTCGGCGCCGCGAAGCACCAGCACGCCGCTCCAAATGCGCGGCCAGATATCCTGGTTAATAAAGAACTGGAAACTGCGCAGGTCGTTGGGGCAAGCCGTAACCATCGAGCTCAGATGGTCGGCAGATCCGAGCACCTGCAGGCCACGTTCCGCCGCCCAGTACACATTCTCCTCAATGGTTGAATACGCATGCGCGGAGAACAACGTATGAGTATGAATATCACAAGAAAGAAGGTAGGGCATCAGGTCTCCTTGTCCAGTATGGCCGTCGCGTATATTCATTGTACGCATAGCATTCGATGGTCGTAAAACCGCTCCATCCCAACGACACAACGTCCATGACAACGGGGTCCGGCTTAGCACCAAACCCCGTTTCACGTAAAACATTGTAGGCAGAGCGCTTTACTTTTAACGATACTCGTCCGCCAACTGTTTCCAAGCGGGTAGCGAATTGATGATCGTTTCGTAACTCACGCAATAGCCCAGGCGGAACCAACCCGGCATACCAAAGCTGTCCGAGGGAACCGCAAGCAGCTCATACTTCTTTGCGCGTTCGCAAAACGCATTCGCATCGGGCTCCAGCGCTTTCACCCATAGGTAGAACGCGCCATCCGGCTCAACATACGTGTAGCCGTACTCCGCCAATGCACCGGTAAGCGCCGTGCGGTTGCGTGCATAGGCCTCAACGTCACTCGGCTCATCGATGCAGTCGATGATTACACGCTGGAAGAGCGCCGGTGCGCACACGAAGCCCAGCGTACGGGCGGCACCGGCAACGGCGGGCATTAGACGAGCTGCCTGAGGATTCGTATTGGGAACCAGGATCCACCCCACGCGCTCGCCCGGCAGCGAAAGCGACTTGGAATACGAGTAGCACACGATGGTGTGCTCGTAGATCGAGGGCACCCAAGGTACCTTGGCACCATAGACAATCTCGCGATACGGCTCATCCGAGATAAGCGTGATCGGGTTCTCGAGATCGCGCTTGGCGTTGACCTCGCACAGAACATTGGCCAGTTGCGTCAGCGTGTCGCGCGTATATACGGCACCGGTCGGATTGTTGGGCGAGTCGATGATGACGGCAGTCGTCTTATCGGTAATCGCCTTGAGCACGTTGTCCACACTCAGCTGGAACGTATCTTCATCGGCAAGCGCCTCAACACACGTACAGCCGGCCTTCTCAATCCAAACGCGATACTCCGGAAAGTACGGAGCGATAACAATAACCTCGTCGCCCGGATTCGTAACGGCATTGAGCGTACAGGTGAGCGAAGCCGCGGCGCCCACCGTCATAAAGACGTCCTTGCCCTCATAGCTCGTACCGAAGCGACGGTTGAGCGACTCAGCAACGGCGGTACGGCACTGCGGTAGGCCCGGTGCGGGAGTGTAGCCGTGCAGCTGGTCACTGGGCAGTTCAAGCGCCTTTTTGATGGACTCCGCGACGGCAGCGGGTGCCGGAACGCTCGGGTTGCCCAGCGAGAAATCGAACACGTTTTCCGCGCCGATTTGCGCCTTGCGCTCAAGGCCATAGCTAAAAATCTCGCGGATGATGGAGCTTTCCGCACCGCGAGCATACATAGTTTCGTTGATCATCTGTTCCCCTTTCGCATAGGCGCTATTGTACGCTTTAGTCGGGAAAAGCGCCGCAGCAATGTTAATCGGGGACAGACTTAAATGCGTGAAAACGCTCATTTAAGTCTGTCCCCAATCAACAGATGGCCCCATATCGCTCAAAAGAAAAGCCTCCGCAGGTTTCCCCGCGGAGGCTTTCACCACAAAGACTATTTGTCGTCGTCGGTGTCGGCACCGGCATTGACGGCACGGTCATCATCGGCAATCTCGGATGTGGCTTCGGCATCCTCCTGCATAGCCGCCTGCGCAAATGCCGCGGCATCAGCCGCCAGCTCCTCCTCGCTCATGCGAGGCGCACGCTTCTTGGTCGGCATGCCGGCCGCCTTAGCGTTGCGCTCCTCCTTGGCCGCCAGGATATCGCCCTCGCGCTCAAGGTAGGCGTCCCACTCGTTGTCGAGCAGGGCGTTCACGGCATCGCCCTCGACGGTCTCGCGCTCAAGCAGCACCTTCGCCATCAGATCGAGCTGATCGCGACGGGCATCCAGGATCTCGACAGCGCGACGATGAGCCTCGCGCATGATGCGCTGAACCTCGATGTCGATGCGGCGCGCCGTCTCCTCCGAGTAATCCTGGTGATCGGCGTAATCGCGACCAAGGAACACCTGATGCTGTGCCTCGCCAAACACTTGCGTGCCCAGTTCCTCGCTCATGCCCAGACGCGTGACCATCTCGCGCGCCATCTTGGTCGCGCGCTCCAGATCGTTGCTCGCGCCCGACGTGATGTCGTCGCACATGAGTTCCTCGGCAACGCGACCGCCCAAGAACACGGCGAGCTCGTCGAGCATCTCGTTCTTGGTCTTGAGGAAGTGATCCTCCTGCGGAAGCTGCAGTGTGTAGCCCAGAGCCTGGCCGCGGCTGACAATCGAAATCTTATGAACCGGATCGGAGTGCTCCAAGATATGACCCACCAGGGCATGGCCGCTCTCATGGTAGGCAATCGTGGTGCGCTCGGCTTCGGTCATCACGCGACCCTTGCGTTGCGGTCCGGCAATCACGCGCTCCATCGATTCCTCGACCTCATCCATCGAGATCACGGAACGATGGCGGCGGGCAGCCAGCAGCGCAGACTCGTTGAGCAGGTTTGCCAGATCGGCGCCGGTAAAGCCAACGGTCATCTGGGCGAGCTTCTCAAACTTCACGTCCTCGTCCATCGGCTTGTTCTCGGCATGCACGCGCAAGATCTGCTCGCGGCCCTTCACATCCGGACGGTCGACCGTGACCTGACGGTCAAAACGACCGGGACGCAGCAATGCCGGATCCAGGATGTCAGGACGGTTGGTCGCAGCGATCAGAATGACCGACTCGCTCTCCTCAAAACCGTCCATCTCGACCAGCAGCTGGTTGAGCGTCTGCTCGCGCTCGTCGTGGCCGCCGCCCAGGCCGGCTCCGCGCTGACGTCCCACGGCATCGATCTCATCGATGAAGATGATCGACGGAGCCTGGGACTTGGCCTCCTTAAAGAGGTCACGTACACGGCTGGCGCCGACACCCACGAACATCTCGACAAAGTCGGAACCCGAGATGCTAAAGAACGGCACGCCCGCCTCGCCGGCTACAGCCTTGGCCAGCAGCGTTTTACCGGTGCCCGGAGGGCCCACCAGCAACACGCCACGCGGGATCTTGGCGCCCAGCTTGCGATAACGGTCCGGATCGCTCAAAAAGTCACGGATCTCCTCGAGCTCCTCGACTGCCTCGTCCACGCCGGCAACGTCTTCAAACTTGACCTTGGGGCGCGTGGCCTCGTTGGTCTTGGCGTTGGTCTTGCCAAACTGCATGTTCCTGTTGTTGGCGCCCATCATCTGGCGCATAAAGTAGAACATGATGGCGATCAGGGCAATCGTCGGAAGCACGCTCATCGCCAGGTCGCCCCAAAAATCGGGATCATTGGTGTTGACGATGTACTTGGTATCGGGGTGCTCCGCCATAAGCTCGGCAAGCGAATCGGAGCCGACATAGGTCGAGGAGAAGCTCTTGAGCTCGCTCGTATCGCCCTTGTCCTTCTTCGTCTTCCAGTAATGACCCGTCACGCTTCCGTCTTGAACCGTATAGGTCAGATCTTCGACGCGATCCTGCTTGATGGCGTTGACCATCTCGCTCGTCGCGAGCTTTACGGTATTGCTGGAATTGGCAAAGCCGGAGCCCATGTTAAAGAAGGCGTAGCCCAGAAGCGCGCAAGCCAAAATAAAATACAGCCAGCCCGTACGCGTGGGCTTCTTGCCTCCGGGCATCCCCGGGATCTTAGGCTCCCGGGGAGTCTGGGAATTGTTATCGTTACGGTCGTCGGGCATCTTACGAATAAACCTCCGGTTTCAAAATGCCCAGATACGGAAGGTTACGATAGCGCTCGGCATAGTCGAGGCCGTAGCCCACCACAAAGGCATCGGGGCAATGGGTTCCAACATACTTGGGCGTGATGGCCGAGGTACGGTCCTCAACGTCCTTCCACAGGAAGGCGGCGACCTCCAGAGAAGCGGGCTTGCGGCTCTCGAGGTTCTTCATCAGATACTTGAGCGTCAGGCCCGAGTCCAGAATGTCCTCGACGATCAGCACGTCGCGACCGCGGATGTCGATATCCAGGTCCTTAATGATACGCACGATACCCGAGGACTTCACACCGTCGCCATAGCTCGAAACAGCCATGAAATCGATGTTGGTCGGCAGCTCGATCTTGCGCATCAGGTCGCCCATAAAGACCACGGCGCCGCGCAGGACCGCAATCAGCACCAGATCCTTACCCGCGTAGTCGCGAGTAATCTGCTCGCCCAGGCGAGAGACGATACCGTCGATATCCTCCTGCGTAAACAGAACCTTCTCGATATCCGGATGTTGAGAAGCCATGACAACCCTTTCTTGTGCTTATCGCCCATACACCGCCGTATGGACGCGAACTTCACATTCTAGCAGCGCACGGGGTATATTTTCCAGCCCGTACGCCATCAGCGCGGGAATACCGTCAACGTCGCACAGAATAGCTGGCGTGGGACGCTATTCCGCATCGACCACACGAAGCAGATACGCCACGCGCGTTGCGGCCGTGCATTTAAAACGTTCGTCCGTGCGAACGCCTGCGACCCATACCACGGCACCTCCCGGAGCCGTTCTCACCACGGGAACGCCTGCGCGCTCAGAAACGGGAATACGAGCCTCGTTGAGTAGGTCGGATACCTTCTTACTTCGCCCACTCATGCCCAACGGACACATCACATCCCCCGGCACGGGACCGTCTACCCACAGACGCGCCAAACGCGCCTCGGCGGGAATCTCCCCGCGCGAGCCGGCGAGCATCCGTTCGCTATCGCGATCGGCAAAGCCCAGCGTCGCGGCATCCACCATAGCGACCACCCCTCCGGCACCCGCAAGTTCGCGGGCACGGCGCACAATATCACACCCCGGCTCCACAGCCATCGGCTCTGCCACCAGGATGCGGCCCGCCCCCAGCGGCAATCGACCGGGAATGGTGACCCAATCGGCAACTAACCCCTCGCGCGCCGCCGGGGCCTTGAATGACAGCATGCCAAACTCCACGCGCGCATCGATTCCCGCCGGCAGCGTGACCGAACCCGAGCCCTCGGCGACACAGGCGAGCACGCGCTCCACATGCCGCATCTCCGGGCGAGCGTCGGGGTCGATACGCTTAATTGCCAGTCGCACCATGCGCCGGGCAATCACCACCTCGGCCGCGGCCAGTCGGCGGGCGTCAAGGACCAATGCACCCGCCGCCTCCTTACGTAGGCAGCTTCGAAACGCCTGTGCGGAAAGCTGGGAAAGAAAGGCGTCCTCATCGCCTAAGATCTCGCAGGCGGCGCCAATTGTCTTGCAGACGCTCGCGTTGCGCTGCGCCACCACCGGCATTACTCGATGGCGTACGTAGTTACGCAAGTACGACACGTCCTCGTTGCTCTCGTCCTCTCGCCACGGCTGACTATGCACCTGCAGATAGCCCACGAGCTCATCATGAGTCAGGTCGAGCAAGGGACGCACCACGATATTTCTCCGGCGAGGAATGCTCGATAGACCAGCGGGCCCCGAACCCTTAATCGCGTTCATCAAAAACGTTTCCGCGCGATCCGAAGACGTGTGCGCGGTGCAGATACGAGCCGCCGTTCGCGGTGCCCCCGTCTGGGCGCAGAGCTCGCGGACATACCTCCGCGCCGCGGCATAGCGCACCTCGCGGGCAGCCGCCTCGATATTGCCCGATTCATCATCAAAATAGGCATGCTCAACACACAGCGGCAAGCCATATTGTGCGCATAGGCCGCGCACAAAGGCCTCGTCGCCATCGGATGCCTCACCGCGCAGATGATGGTTCACATGCAGCACGTGCAGTCGCTCGCGCGCGATGGGAGCTACACCACGCCCATCCTGAATATCCAACTTTGATGTGCACGCCATAAGGAGCAAAGCCGTCGAGTCCGCACCACCTGATACCATGAGCACCACGGGGGCAGCCGTCTGCCGCGTTGCCAGGGCCTTATCATCAGCCCGCGATGCAGCATGGTGTCCATAATGCTGAGATACCGTTGGCATTTGCTTCCTCCTCTATTCGTTCGCACCCATTGTATCCTTTGGAATCTTATGTCTCGTCTGCACCTTCATATCCTTGGCAGCGGCTCAAAAGGCAACTGCGCACTCATCGAAGGCCCCCGAGGCCTCATCATGATTGACGACGGTCTTTCTCGCCGCGAGACATTAAAGCGCATGGCAGAACTGGGGCTCTCGGCAGACAACGTCTCGGCTCTTCTCATTACTCATGAGCATAGCGATCACATCAAGGGTCTCGATGTCTGGTGCAAGCACTGGCGCGGCCCCCTCTTTGCCAGTAGGGGCACACTTTCGAGCAAAGAAAATCTTTCGCATCTGCCTGTCGAGGAATTCGATCCCGGTGACACCCTGTCCATTGCCGGCATCCACGTGCAAACCTACTCAACATCACACGATGTCGTCAATCCAGTCGGCTATCGATTCGACGCCCCCGATGATTCCATCGGCTTTGCCACCGACACCGGAGAGCTATCGAGCCAAGCCATGAACACCCTCAAAGATTGTCGAGTCCTCGCGCTCGAAAGCAACCACGATGTGACCATGCTGCGCGAGGGAGAATATCCCCGTTTTCTTCAGGAGCGCATCCTGTCTGCAAGGGGACACCTCTCCAACGACCAAGCCGCCGAAGCCGCGTGCGAACTTGTTACCGATCGCACCGAACAGCTCATTGCCATGCATATCAGCCAAGATAACAATCGTCCGAGCCTTACCGTCAAAAGCTATGCCAAAGCTCTAGCCGCAACCCTGGATGACGAGGTCGGCAGCTCCGCCACCCTTCTCCAAGGATCACGAAAACTCTCGATATGCCCCGCAAGCCAGTATCGGCCAACAACCATTCAATAGGCTTTCCTAGACAGCAAAAGGGGCCGGGAATCGCTTCCCAGCCCCTTTTGTTATCTTTTAATAGCGCAGAACACCAACGAAGTTAGTCGATGGAGATCTTCGTAACGTTCTTCTTCTCGACGATCTTGGGAACCGTAACGGTCAGGATGCCGTCAGCGTACTTAGCCGAGAGGCCCTCGCTCGAAGCGTCCTTAAGATACACGCCACGCGTCGCGCTGTACGAGCTGAACTCCTTCTGCAGGAAGTTCTTGCCCTCGTTCTCCTCGTCTTCCTCGACATTCACGCTAATGGACAGACGGCCCTCGTTAAGCTCGACATCGATATCGTCCTTGGCGACGCCGGTCAGATAAGCCTTGACCTCATAGCCATCGCCCTTATCCTCAACGTCAACGGGGAACGCCTTAGAGGCAATCGAGTTGTTCGCTAGGTCGCTCATATCATCAAACAGATCGAACAGCGAGCTTGCAGAGGGACGAACGCCAAAAACCGAACGATAAGGAACCATGCTTGCCATGTTTACCACTCCTTTAT
This sequence comes from uncultured Collinsella sp., assembly GCA_900541785.1. Lineage (GTDB taxonomy): Bacteria > Actinomycetota > Coriobacteriia > Coriobacteriales > Coriobacteriaceae > Collinsella. The sequence continues at coordinate 897 of UQKY01000018.1, read as the reverse complement.
AGGACTGCCGAGTCATCTTCTAGGTGACTGGGACTTCTTTTGACGCTCTTATATATGCCCACCTGGTGCTCATATATACATCGACTATAAAGTTTTTTGAGTCCAGTACTATAAGCATATCTAAGTGTATATGACTCAGGTTTTAGGAAGGTTAAGGTTCTTTGAACCAGAGCTTAAATAACGAGTATGTCCACAGCTACAAATAACAAGGGGCTTACAATGAGCGCGTACACGTTGTTGGTAACGAGCTAAAGGGCATCATGGACGACCAAAACCAGAACAATATGTTTATGCCGACGCAGGGGGAAGATACTTCCACACAGCCGCCACGGTTCCATCGCCCCCACATCTCACAAGAGCCCATTAATGATCCAGAGCCCGAGTATGTGACGAGAAATCGATATCAAACGCTCGAGGATGCCCAGACGGGACGTAAGCACATGGGCGTCGCATCGAGCGATCCCGTATATCTGAAAGATGCACCGTTATCAAAAAACAGCGCGATCAATGACGACCCGACGAAAACGCCCGTAACTCGGCAGCAAAGAGGTCCTCGACCTAAGCAAACCTTAACGCATTCGGCTCGTTATCTCGAGACGCCAAAACAAGGGAAAACGATCTTCGTTTCATCAAGTAAACGACGTAAGCAGAATCGACTCCAATTGCTACTTTTGATCATTGCGGTCATAACAGTTGCCCTTGTTATTCGATTTATTGTCTTTAAATAAAAGCTCATTACCCATAAGCCCAACCGGGTTACAGGTGAAATGCAACTACATTGTGAAGTGTTAACGCAAAAAAGAGGGGAGGCCGCGCGGCCTCCCCCTTCTCAGTTCAAGCGCACGGCTCGGTGCCGTCCACCGGTCAGCGGCGCCCTGGCCTCCCACGGGCTGACCC
>UQKY01000017.1 GCA_900541785.1 uncultured Collinsella sp. | reverse complement strand
CAGGCTGTTGCGTTGAGATTGAAAATCAACCCACTTACGGGTTTTCCTGGGACGGGGCTGAATTGACTGATTTTGACTTCGGCAAAATCAGTCAATTAACCCACCGTCCCGATAAAACCCTGATGCAGCAAATACGCTATTGCGACGCCTTGGTGGACTTGGATCTTGGCAGTTTTCCTGACGACATTAGAGATGCCGGTGTCGGCTAACAGGCCGAGGGGGCTGTGGTCTAGCTCCCATTCTAGGCCGTGTTCGCTTACGACCGTCCGAGGGGCGATGGCGATGGTGGAGAAGGTTTTGCCCTCGGCGTTTTCGATGGTCCAGGTCTCGTCCTGGTGCAGAATTCTGGCCGTCACTTCGTCTTCTTCGATCCAGACGGGGGCGTCCGCATAGCCTGCCAGTAGCCCTAACACAGACAGGGCCATGTCCGGGCGGCCGCCGGTGGCGCAGGTCGCAACCACTTCCGCACCCGGCCAACGGCGGCGGACAGAATCGAGTGCCAATGCCAGGTCAGTATAGTCCTTGTACGGGTCGTGGCGCTCAACTTCAAAGTCGGTGGCGGCATCGACCAGGGCGCGGCCGGCATCGCTCACCGTGTCGGCATCTCCCACATATACGTCGCAGCCCAGTCCCGCACCCAGCAGCGCGTCCAGTCCACGGTCCACGGCGACAACGTGGTCGCACTCCCCCGCCAGCTGGCGAAGCAGATCCGCGCTCGCCACCACCGGCGATCCGCATACCACTAATACTTTGCAAGACACGGCCCTCGCCTAACCCTCAAACTCAAGAACGCGGGCCAGATCCAGATCCTCATAGCTATCGATAAAGATATCGCAGTTATCACGAACCTCGTTGCGCTCCATACGGCCGTGCGGGTCATAGATGCCCACGCGTCTAAATCCAGCGGTCCCAGAGCTCTTAAGCCCAAAGACGGCGTCCTCAAACACCCACGCGCGGTCAAACTTGTGCCCGTGGCGCTCTTCCAGGCGACGCAGCGCCAACGCGTACACATCGGGGAACTGCTTGGAGCGCCCAACCTCGCCCGTCGTGGTAACAAACTCCAAATATGCGTCGAGCCCGGCACCAGAGAGCGCGGACTGCACCAGTTCGGCCGGCGTGGACGTGGCCACGCACATGGCAATACCGGCCTCCTTCGCCTGCTCCAAAAATGCAAGCAGGCCCTCGCGCGGCGGCACCTTGGAGTATCCATCAATCAAAATCTCGCCCAGCTCGCGATACAGCTCCTCACCATTCGTGCCAATGCCCCACGTGTCGTGGTAGGCCTGGCACTCGTCCTCCAGCGAAAGATGTTCAAACTGGGCAAAATCGTCGACCGTTACATCAATGCCATGACGGCGCAATAACTCGGTCTGCGCATGGCCCCAGACGGGGGAGCTATTAACCAGTGTTCCGTCGCAATCGAAAATAAAAGCAACACTTGGGGCAGCGATATGGTCCATAAACGAGCCTTTCGATGTCAAATGGTAAACAACCTACTAAAAACGTTTTACCAAACGTCAGCCTAACAGTTTTGAAACCCTAATTGGTAAAACTGTCAAGAGTTTTACCACGGCAATTCTGCCAGTGGTATAAACATGTCGCTTACCGATTAAACGCCCCCGCAAATCCGCTTTCGTCCATAAAACTAACGTACAGGTGTTATCGTAGTTTCTGCCGAAAGTTCCACCGAGCACGCGAGGTGGAACGAATCATAGAACTATCGCCGTCCCTTCGATTCGTGCAGCCTTGGACCTTTCGCATCTAGTCACCAAGGCAACACGCTGCCGCGTCATGATGGGATCAAACGTGAGCGATACAAAGCTAAAGCCAGCAACCAAAAAGCCCGCTACCCGTAAAGCCGCCCCGCATGCACCGGAGCTCACCAAAGACGATGTCTACCTATTTGGCATCGGCACGTGGGAGCGCAGCTGGGAAAAGATGGGCGCTCACCCCGACACGCAGAACCGTACGCGTGGCTGGCGCTTTTGCGTTTGGGCGCCCGACGTAAAGAGCGTCCACGTCATTGGCGAATTTAACGACTGGGACGAGGAAGCCAACCCGCTGGTGCCCATGCATACGAGCGCTATTTGGGAAGGCTTTATTCCTGGCGCCGAGCAGGGTCAGCTCTATAAGTACCTTATCGAGACCAACGAGGGCGAAAAACTCTACAAGGCCGATCCGTATGCCTTTAAGGCCGAGTGCCCTCCGGGTACGGCGAGTGTGCTGTGGACCCTCGATGGCTATAAGTGGAACGACGCCGCGTGGCTCAAGCGCCGCGCCAGCCACAACCACATGTCGCAGCCCCTTAACATCTACGAGGTGCATATTGGCTCGTGGAAGCGCCACGGCGACGCGCCGCAGGGCGAGCCGGACGAGTACGGCAACTACCCCGGTCCCATGGATCCCTTCCCCGCACAGCGCGGCGAGTTCTACACCTACGACGACCTGTCGGTGGAGCTCGTGGACTACGTGCGCGACATGGGCTATACGCATATCGAGGTCATGCCGCTCATGGAGCATCCCTTCGACGGCTCCTGGGGCTACCAGACGACCGGCTATTACGCCGCCACGTCGCGTTACGGCAACCCACAGCAGCTCATGCACTTTATCGATGCGTGCCACGAGGCAGGCATTGGCGTGATTATGGACTGGGTGCCCGGCGGTTTTTGCGCCGACTCCCACGGCCTTGCCACCTTTAACGGCCACATGCTGTTTGAGCACGAGATTCACCCCAACTGGGGCACGCACAAGTTTGACTTCGCCCGCGGCGAGGTCCGCTCCTTCTTGGTCTCCAACGTGCTGTACTGGCTCGAGAACTTCCACGTGGACGGTATCCGCATGGACGGCGTGTCCAGCATGCTGTACCTCAACTTTGGCATCGACGATCCGGGCCAAAAGAAGTTCAACAAGTACGGTACCGAGGAGGACCTGGACGCCAGCGCGTTTATCCGTCAGGTCAACTGCGCCGTGGAGGCGCACTACCCCGACGTGATGATGATGGCCGAGGAGTCCACCGCGTGGCCGCTCGTGACCTATCCGCCGCAGGACGGCGGCCTGGGCTTCCACTACAAGTGGGACATGGGCTGGATGAACGACACCCTGCACTACATGCAGACCGATTTTCCGTGGCGCCCCGGCAACCACGGGCTGCTCACGTTCTCCATCATGTATGCCTTTACCGAGAACTTTATCTGTCCGCTGAGCCACGACGAGGTCGTGCACGGCAAGTGCTCGCTTATCGGCCGCATGCCGGGCGACTGGTGGCGCCAGTTTGCCGGCCTGCGTACGCTCGCCTTCTACCAGATGACGCACCCCGGTGCCAAGCTCAACTTTATGGGCAACGAGATCGGCCAGTTTATTGAGTGGCGCTACTACGAGTCCATCCAGTGGTTCCTGACCGAGGAGTACGAGACTCACCGTCATCATCAGGCGTTTATCAAGGCGCTCAACCACCTGTACACCGCCGAGCCCGCCCTGTACGAGCGCAGCTACACCGACGACGGCTTTACCTGGATCGATGCGGACAACTCCAAGCAGTCCATCGTGAGCTTTGTGCGCCAGGGCGAGGACATCGACGACGACCTGGTGATCCTGATCAACTTTGACCCGGCGAGCTACGAGAGCTTCCGCGTGGGCGTGCCGCGCGAGGGTGACTGGGAGGTCATCTTCGATTCCGACCGTCCCGAGTTTGGCGGCAGCGGATATGCCGGCGAGGAGCCCTACACTTGCTCGAGCGAGCCCTATCCCTGGAACGGGCAGATGGACTCTATCGAGATTAAGGTGCCCGGCCTGGCTGGCGTGGTGCTTAAGCGCCGCGGTCCCAGCAGCTATAAGCCGCCGGTGGTTGAGGAGCCCAAAGCTGCGACCAAAAAGCGCACATCCTCGGTAAAGCCCAAGCCTGCGGCAGCCAAGAAGGCTCCGGCCAAGGCAAAGGCTACGACGACCAAGGCCAAGGCTGCCGCAAAGCCTGCTGCTAAGGCTACCGCGGCCAAGAAGCCGACTGCCAAAAAGGCCGCTACCAAGGCCAAGTCTGCTTCTGCTAAGTCGTCTGCCAAGGATGCGTAACAAAACCGTTACAGCTGTAATTACCCGCCCCGACGGGGCGTAGGATACAAGACATAACCGTTCCGGGAGAAACATCCCCGGGGGAAATGAACGTATGAATAAGATCTTCGACAACAAGCAGGAGTTTACCGAGCTCTATCGCGATGCCGTCATGAGCATTAGCGGCAAGAGCGTCGAGGCCGCCAGCGACCTTGACCGCTTTAACGCCCTGGCCAAGCTCGTGGCCGAGAAGGCGCGCACCGTTGCCACCAAGAGCGACGCCCGCGCCACCGCCGAGGGCAAAAAGCGCGTGTACTACTTCTCGATCGAGTTTTTGATCGGCCGCCTGCTCGACAACTACCTGCTCAACTTTGGCGTGCGCGACATGGTCGCCGAGGCGCTCGACGACATGGGCTTCGACCTTTCCGTCATCGAGAACCAGGAGCCCGATCCGGCTCTGGGCAACGGTGGCCTGGGCCGTCTGGCCGCATGCTTCCTAGATTCCATGGCAGCCGAAGGCATCGCCGGTTACGGCAACGGCATGCGCTACCGCTACGGCCTGTTTAAGCAGGAGATCGTTAACGGCAGCCAGGTCGAGGCTACCGACGAGTGGCTCACCCACGGCTATCCCTGGGAGGTCCGTCGTCAGGACAAGGCAGTGACCATCAAGTTTGGTGGCCATGTTGAGGGCTTTGAGGATGACGGCCGCACGTTCTACCGCACGGTGGACACGCAGGACATCCTAGCCGTTCCTTATGACATCCCCGTGGTGGGCTATGCCGGCGAGACCGTCAACAAGCTGCGCGTCTGGGCTGCCGAGCCGGTCGAGGAGCACTTTGACCTTGAGGCCTTCAACCGCGGCGACTATGCCCTGGCCGACGCCGAGCGCGCCGAGGCCGAGGCCATCAGCGCCATCCTCTACCCCAACGACGCCGGTGAGCACGGCCGTCTGCTGCGCCTGAAGCAGGAGTACCTGTTTGTCTCGGCCGGCATCTACAGCCTGCTCGACACCTTTGAGAAGGAGCACGGCGAGAACTGGGAGCTGCTGCCGCAGTTTGTTGCCATCCACACCAACGACACCCACCCCGCCATGTGCGGCCCCGAGCTCATGCGTATCCTCATCGACGAGAAGAAACTCGAGTGGGACGACGCCTGGAACATCGTGACGCAGGTCGTGAGCTACACCAACCACACCATCCTGCCCGAGGCTCTGGAGAAGTGGCCCATCGGCACGTTCTCCAAGCTCCTCCCCCGCGTGTACCAGATCATCGACGAGATCAGCCGTCGTTGGCACGAGTCGTTCGACACCACGCAGGCGGGCTGGCAGGAGCGTCTGCGCCAGACCGCCATTCTGTGGGACGGCGAGATTCGCATGGCCAACCTGTCCGTGATCTGCAGCCACAGCGTCAACGGCGTGGCCAAGATCCACTCCGACATCATCAAGAACATCGTGCTCAAGGACTTCTATGCCTTAACGCCCGAGAAGTTCAACAACAAGACCAACGGCATCTCGCACCGTCGCTTCTTTGCCGAGGCCAACCCCACCTATGCCAAGCTCGTGACCGAGGCCATTGGCGATGGCTGGCTCAAGGACGCCTTTGAGCTGGAGAAGCTTAAAAGTTTCCAGAACGACACCGAGTTCCTGAAGGCCGTGGGCGCCTCCAAGCGCGCCAACAAGGAGCGTTTGGCCGCCTACGTCAAGGCCGAGACCGGTCTGGTCATCGATCCCAACACCGTCTTCGATGTTCAGGTTAAGCGCTTCCACGCCTACAAGCGCCAGCTCATGAACATCATGAAGGTGATGGACATCTACAACCGTCGCATCGCCGATCCCAACTTCCACGTGACGCCGACGACCTTCATCTTTAGCGGCAAGGCGGCCTCGAGCTACACCTTTGCCAAGGAGACCATCCGCCTCATTAACTCCGTGGCAGACGTCATCAACAACGACCCGCGCGTCAACGAGGTCATGAAGGTCTGCTTTATCCCCAACTTCCGTGTGAGCAACGCCCAGCTCATCTACCCTGCCGCCGAGATCTCGGAACAGATCTCCACGGCCGGCAAGGAGGCCTCGGGCACGTCCAACATGAAGCTCATGATGAACGGCGCCATTACGCTGGGCACCCTCGACGGCGCCAACATCGAGATCGCCGACCTGGCCGGCCGCGAGAACGAGGCCATCTTTGGCCTGACCGCTCCCGAGGTCGAGCAGCTCTGGGCATCCAACAGCTACTTTGCGTGGGATACGCTCAACAACGATCGCGAGCGTCTGGGCCGCGTGATGGACGAGCTCAAGGACAACACCTTTGCGGGTCTTTCGGGCAACTTCGAGAGCATCTACAACGAGCTCATGAACAACAACGACCCCGACCTGGTTATGGCCGATTTCCGCAGCTACGTGGATGCGTGGGAGAAGCTTACCGGCAGCTATGGCGACCACGAGACATGGAACCGCAAGGCACTGCTCAACACCGCCTCCTCCGGCTGGTTCTCGAGCGACCGCACCATTCGCGAATACCGCGACGAGATCTGGCACGCGTAAAGGCGCGCGAGCTCCCTTATGCCGGCACGGCATTACTCGACGGGCGCGACGTTGCGCCGCGCCCGTCGCTAATGGGTTTAAGAACATCGATGACAGAAGGAGAAATCGATGAGTAAGAAAGAATGCATCGCGATGCTCCTCGCAGGAGGACAGGGCAGCCGATTGGGGGCACTCACCCAAAAGATCGCCAAGCCGGCGGTTAGCTTTGGTGGCAAGTTCCGCATTATCGACTTTTCGCTGTCCAACTGCTCCAACTCGGGCATCGACACGGTGGGCGTTCTGACGCAGTATCGCCCCTACCTGCTGCATGCCTATGTGGGCTCCGGCGAGGCCTGGGATCTGGACAGCCGCGACGGCGGCGTGTCGATCTTGCCGCCGTACGAGACGCAGACCGGTGGCGCCTGGTATGCGGGCACGGCCGACGCCATTACGCAGAACCTCGACTACATCAAGGCCAACGACCCCAAGTACGTCCTGATTCTTTCGGGTGACCATCTGTATCGCATGGATTACCGCAAGATGCTCAAGACGCACATCGAGAACAACGCCGACCTCACGGTGAGCGTTATGCCCGTGCCGTGGGAGGAGGCCAGCCGCTTTGGCATCCTGACCACCGACCCCGAGGACGGCCGCATCACCAAGTTTACCGAGAAGCCCGATAAGCCCGATTCGAACCTTGCGTCCATGGGCATCTACATCTTCTCGGCCGACGTGCTGATCGAGGCGCTCGAGGCGGACGCCCTTGACCAGCGCTCGAGCCACGACTTTGGCAAGGACATCATCCCCAAGCTGCTCGGCGAGGGCAAGCGCCTGTACAGCTACGAGTTCCACGGCTTTTGGAAGGATGTTGGCACCATCGCCAGCTTCCACGAGACTTCGATGGACCTGCTGGGCAACAACCCCGAGTTCGATCTGTTTGACAAGAACTTCCCCATCATGTCCAACATCACCACGCGTCCGCCGCACTACATTGGCCCGGACGGCCGCCTGGACGACTGCCTGGTCTCCAACGGCTGCAAGATCTACGGCACCGCTCGCCACTCGATTCTTTCGACCGATGTCATCATCGAGGAGCGCGCCGTGGTCGAGGACTCCGTGCTGCTGCCGGGTGCGCACGTTAAGAGCGGCGCGCACATCTGCCGCGCTATTTTGGGCGAGAACTCCACGGTCGAAGAGGGCGTGAAGCTCGGCTCTGTCGATACCACCAAGGATACGGCCGTCGTTGGAAATGACGTCGTTATCGGGAAGGGGGAATGATCCGATGATCAATCGCAAGGCCATCGGTTATATCACCGCTAACTACTCTTCGACCTACGGCAGCGTGCTGCTCAAGGACCGCCCCATCGCGTCCGTTCCGTTTTTGGGCCGCTACCGCCTGATCGACTTCCCGCTGTCCAACATGATGAATGCCGGCATTAAGACCGTCGGCGTCGTCATGCCGGGCAACTACCGCTCGCTGATCGACCACGTGGGCTCGGGCAAGGACTGGGGCCTGGACCGCAAGAAGGGCGGCCTGTTCATGGTGCCCGGCAACGCGTATGGCACCACCAAGGGCGGCATGCGCTTCCTGCTGCGCGACATCATCTCCAACAAGACGCTGTTCCAGCGCTCGGACAAGCCCTATGTTGTGATGATGGGCACCAACATCATCTTTAACATGGACCTCAACACCATCATCGACGCGCACGAGAACTCCGGCGCCCAAATGACCGTGGTGTACTGCAAGGCCACGCGCAATGTTGATGACGAGACCAAGCTCGAGATTAACGAGAACGGCCGCCTGACGGGCGTGAGCGCCGGCGTCGTGTACGGCGACAACGCCTCAATGGACTGCTGCATCGTCAACCGCGAGACGCTGCTCGAGATCATCGACCACTACCAGGCCGCCGACTATCTGGACCTGCTCGAGGCACTCCAGGGCGACTTTGGCAACATCGACGTGTGCAGCTACGAGTACAAGGGCGAGGTCGTGGGCGTGTTTAGCGAGAAGTCGCTCTATCGCCGCAGCATGGACCTGCTCGACCAGACCGTGGCCGACCAGCTCTTTGACCCCGAGCGCCCGATCCTGACCAAGGCCCACGACGTGCCGCCTTCGCGCTATGCGACCGGCAGCCACGCGTGCAACTCGATCATCTCGGCCGGCTGCATCATCAAGGGCACCGTGCGCAACTCGATCCTGTCGCGCGGCGTTGTGGTTGAGGAAGGCGCTTCGGTGACCAACTCGATCATCAACCAGAGCTGCATCATCAAGAGCGGCGCCCGCGTTGAGAATGCCATCCTGGACAAGAACAATGTGGTTCCCACCAACACCGAGCTTCGCGGCACGCCCGAGAACATCCTGGTGCTGGGCAAGGCTCCGTTAACTCCCGATACCACCATCGTGCATTAACGTAGGCACCGCAACATCGCTCGTAACATGCAGAATAGCCGCCCGGTTTGCGCCAGGCGGCTATTCTCGAATTGCAACAGGGAGACAATATGGCAGATTCCAGCAAAAAGATGCAGATCGTGTTTGCCTCGGCCGAGTGCGCACCGTTTGTAAAGACCGGTGGCCTGGGCGACGTGGCGGGCTCGCTGCCCGCGGCGCTTGTGCGCGCCGGCGCCGAGGTCATCGTGATGGTGCCCAAGTACGCCACCATCAAGGACGAGTACAAGTCGCAGATGGAGCACTTCTCCGACTTTTACGTGAGCCTGGGCTGGCGCAATGAGTACTGCGGGCTCGAGAAGCTCGAGCGCGACGGCGTCACGTATATGTTCATCGACAACGAACGCTACTTTGCGCGCGACTATCCGTACGGCTTCTTTGACGACGGCGAGCGCTTTGCGTTCTTCTCCAAGGCCATCACCGAGAGCCTGCAGCACCTGCCGGCCGGTTTTGAGTGCGACATCCTGCACTGCAACGACTGGCAGACGGCACTGGCGCCCGTGTTCCTGCGCGAGTTCTACCAGGGCCTGCCGCTGTACGACCGCGTCAAGACCGTGTTCTCGATCCACAACGTGGCGTTCCAGGGCCAGTTTAGCGACACCGTGATGGAGGACATCCTGGGCGTGGCGCACATTCCGGCGGCCGCCTCTCAGCTGCGTTGCGACGCCTGCAGCATCAACTACATGCTGGGCGCACTGCGCTATGCCGATGCCATCACCACGGTGAGCCCCACCTATGCCAACGAGATCCAGACGCCCGAGTTTGGCGAGGGCCTGGACGGCGTGCTGCGCGAGCGCTCGTACGCGCTGCAGGGCATTTTGAACGGCATTGACGTGGCGGGCTTTGACCCGGCGACCGACAAGCGCATTGCCGCAAACTACACGGTCGAGGACCGTTCTGGCAAGGCTGTGTGCAAGGCCAAGCTGCAGGAAGAGCTGGGTCTCGAGGTTCGCGACGACCGTCCGCTCATGGTGATGGTCACGCGCCTGACACGTCAGAAGGGCATGGACCTGGTCATGTACGCGCTCGACCGCATCCTGTCCGGCGGTGTGCAGGTGGCGGTGCTGGGCACCGGTGATCGCGACTACGAGGACGGCCTGCGCTACTTCCAAGACAAGTACCCCGGCACTATGGCTGCGCGCATCGAGTTCGATCCTGCGCTGTCGCAGCGTATGTATGCCGCTGCCGATATGTTCCTGATGCCTTCGAAGTTTGAGCCCTGCGGTCTGTCGCAGATCATCGCCATGCGCTACGGCACGCTGCCCATCGTGCGCGAGACCGGTGGTCTGAAGGACACGGTGATCCCGTATAACGAGTTTACCGGCGAGGGCACGGGCTTCTCGTTTAGCAACTTTAACGGCGACGAGATGGGCGACGCCGTGTTCCGCGCGGCACGCCTGTTCTGGGACAACCGCGATGCCTGGAACCAGCTGGTCACGCAGGCCATGAGCCAGGACTTTAGCTGGACGCGCTCGGCCGACAAGTATCTGGACCTGTACTTCTTTATGCACCCGGAGATCGAGAGGCCGGCGGCGGTTGTCGACGAGCCTGAGCCCAAGGCCAAGCCGGTTGTTGAGGCGCCCGCTGCTGCTGAGGAGCCCAAGACTGAGGAAAAGCCGGTTGAGGCAGCTCCCGAGGCTGAGGCTAAGCCGGCTGCGAAGCCTGCCGCCAAGAAGACCACGACGCGCAAGACGACGGCCAAGAAGGCTACGACCACGAAGGCCGCTGCCACCAAGACCGCCGCAGCAAAGACGACTGCTGCCAAGACAACGACCACGCGTAAGCGCACCACCTCAGCTGCCAAGAAGGCCGCCGAGGCCGAGGCTGCTCCCGAGGTAAAGGCCGAGACCGCCGAGGCCAAGCCCGCGTCAAAGGCTCCGGCCAAGGCTGCTGTCAAGAAAACGACCGCGACCAAGAGCGCGACCAAGACCACTGCCGCCAAGAAGGCTACGGCAACCAAGTCGACGACCGCCAAGGCCACTGCAACGAAGGCTGCCCCCAAGGCGGCCGCAAAGCCGGCCACCAAGGTCGAGGAGACGCCTGCCGAGTCCAAGGCGGAGGCAAGCGTTGAGCCCAAGCCTGCCGCCAAGACCACCACGCGCAAGCGCACGACGACAACCAAGAAGACCACGGCAAAGGCCGCAACTCCCAAGGCAGAGACTAAGACCGCCGCTGCCAAAGAGGAGCCCAAGGCCGAGGTAAAGGCCCAGCCGGTGCCGAAGGCCGCCGAGGTCAAGGCCGCCCCGAAGACAGAGGCTAAGCCCGAGTCCGCCAAGGAGACCCCGGTCTCCCCCGTCGCTCCGGCAGAGGAAAAGGCTCCGACCAAGAAGACCTCCGTCCGCAAGGCAACGGCCACCCGCAAGCGCCGCTAGCCCGCAGACGATCTAAAACCTAATCAAAACCCTAAACAAGGGGCGCTCCAACCGGGCGCCCCTTCTCTGTAGACAGTTGGTAAAACGATTTTCTAGGACAACCGTTCGCCGATGGTAAACGGATGTTGTTTATACACCCTGTGTACAACAGATATACTTATATCCTGTGCGTAAAGCCCATGGCCCGCAGGCCGTGATTCTATTGAACTGGACCGTACTATGAGATTGATTCACAACAGCCGCCTACCGCAGTTTCGCACTCCGTTTGGCGCTGTGACCACTGGAACTTCCGTTGCACTCTCGGTGATTTTGGAGGATGCCGATCCCAACCAGGCAACACTCACCCTGCGTACCTGGGTCGATGAAGTCGGCGAGACCCTAATCCCGATGGAACACGAGGGCGATGGCATTTTTACCGGCGAGCTCAAATGCGCTAACCCGTGTCTTGTGTGGTACAGCTTTATCTGCAATATCGAAGGTCAGCCCGAGGTTCGCCTGGGTGCGCCCCAGGGCCGCACCGGCGGCGAGGGCGTAACCTACAACTACGCCGAGGTGCCGTCCTTCCAGATTACCGTCTATAAGCACCGCGAGAACCGCCCCACCTGGTACGAGCGCGGCATGGTGTACCAGATCTTCCCCGACCGTTACGCCCGTGACGAGCATTGGCGCGAGCGCACAATGGCTCAACTCGAAAAACCGCGCAAGGGCATTCAGCGCCGGATGGTCGAGGACTGGAACGAGCCGCCCGTGTACGAGCGCGCCGAGGACGGCTCCATCAAGACCTGGGACTTCTATGGCGGCTCGCTCAAGGGTATCCAGGAAGACCTGCCCCGCATCGCCGAGCTGGGCTTTACGGCCATCTACCTCAACCCCATCTTTGAAGCCGCGAGCAACCACCGCTACGACACGGCCGACTACACCAAGATCGACCCGATCCTGGGCACCGAGCAGGACTTTACCGAGCTGTGCCAGGCAGCCGAGAAGCTAGGCATCTCCATCATCCTGGACGGCGTCTTCAACCACACGGGCGACGACTCGATCTATTTCAACCGCTACGGCAACTACCCCGGCGTGGGTGCCTGGCAGAGCGAGGATTCGCCGTGGCGCGATGCGTTTACCTTCCACGAGGACGGCTCGTACGACTGCTGGTGGGGCGTGGGCAACATGCCGGCCATCAACGAGAAGTCCGAGCTGGTGCGCGAGAAGCTCCTGGGCAAGGACGGCGTGATCCGCAAATGGCTGCGCGCCGGTGCCCATGGTTGGCGCCTGGACGTCGCCGACGAGCTTTCCGACGACTTCCTGGCCGAGATCAAGAAGGCCGTACTTGCCGAAAAGCCTGACGCGCTGTTGCTCGGCGAAGTTTGGGAAGACGCCTCCAACAAGATTAGCTACGGCCATCTGCGCCGCTACCTGCAGGGCTCCGAGCTGGACTCTGCGATGGATTACCCCTTCCGCGACATGGTCATAGGCTTTTTGATGGGCTACAAGAACGCCTACCAGGCAGCCGAGGATATCGAGACCCTGCGCGAGAACTATCCGCGTGAGGCCCTGTCTTGCGCACTTAATTTGCTCTCGAGTCACGACCGTCCGCGCATTATCTCGGTGCTCGGCGGCGGACCCGACGAGTCGAAGCTGCCCGAGTGCGAGCGCAGCAAATGGCGCCTGGACGAGAACTCGATGGGCCTGGCCAAGAGCCGTTTTTGGCTTGCAACGCTCATGCAGATGACCTTCCCCGGCGTGCCTTCGATCTACTACGGCGACGAATACGGCTTGGAGGGCCTTACCGATCCGGGCAACCGCCGCACCCTGCCGACCAAGGACCAACTGCACGACTTCGACACGCTGGCTATTGTCAAGAACGCCTCCGCCGTACGCCGCGCACTGCCATTTATGATCGACGGCGAGATCAAGGCCTTCGCGCTCAACGACGAGGTGCTGGCCTACAACCGCACGGGCAAGAATGGCGAGTCCGCGACGGTTATCATCAACCGCAGCCTGCGCAATTCGCACCGCGTGACGATTCCGGCGCTCAACGAATGCGCAAGTGACGTGATCAGCGGTCACGAGTGCGAGATTCACAACGGTACAGTCACGCTCGATCTGTATCCGCTGGGCTCGTCGATCATCTATCACCATGCCGAGCAGCGCCTGCAGGAGCCGCTCGATCACGGCGCGGGCGTCGTGTGCCATATCACCTCGGTGCCCACCGACGACGGCAAGCCCGGCACGATCGGTGCACCCACGCGTCGCTTTATCGACCATCTGGCCGCTATGGGTATGCGCTACTGGCAGGTTCTGCCTGTCAACCCGACGGACTTCTTCCGCTCCCCTTACGCTGGACCTTCGGCCTTTGCGGGCAATATTGACCTGCTGCCCGAGAGCCAAGAGGAGCTGGCGGCCGACTTTGAGACCTGGAAGGCCCGAGGCGGCGAGGATGCCGACCCGCTGTACACGGCATTTAAGCATCGCAACGCCGATTGGCTCGAGAAGTACTGCGTCTACATGGCGGTTAAGAAGCACTTTGAGGGCGAGTCGCGCCACGATTGGCCGGCCGATGTCGCGCGCTACAACGAGCATCTGATTGACGACAAGCGTTTCCACGACGAGGCAGAGCTGCAGGCGTACATGCAGTACCGCTTTGACCTGGCCTGGTGCGAGCTCATGAACTATGCGCACAAGAAGGGCATCGAGGTCATCGGCGACATTCCCATGTATGTTTCGGACGATTCGGCCGATGCGTGGAGCGAGCCCGAGAACTTCTGGCTGTCCGATACCGGCAAGGCGATTGAGATTTCCGGCGCTCCGCCCGACAACTTTGCGCCCGAGGGCCAGGTGTGGGGCAACCCCACCTTCCGTTGGGATCACATGAAGGAGAACGGCTACCGCTGGTGGATGGACCGTCTGCGTCGCGCGTTCTCGCTCTACGACCGCGTGCGCCTGGACCACTTCCTGGGATTCCACAGCTACTTTAGTATCCCCGCAGGCAAGGCCTGCGCCGACGGTCGCTGGCTGGCAGGTCCGGGCAAGAATCTGTTCCAGACGGCCTATGACGAGCTGGGGCCGCTCAACTTTATCGCCGAGGACCTAGGCTACCTGACGCCCGGAGTTCGCGCCATGGCTTCGACCTGCGGCTTCCCCGGTATGGACGTGCTGGAGTTTAGCGATTACGACGTCCGCTGCGGCGTGCATCCCACGCCGGGCAAGATTCTGTACACCTCGACACACGACACGTCGACGCTCGCCGGTTGGTGCACGCGCTCCTTCGCGGGCGGCGACGAGCCGAGCGGTGTTGAGGTGGCGGCCAAGCTTATGGGCGACGCGCTGGCAAGCGACGCTCCCCTAGTGATGATGCCGCTGCAGGATGTCCTGGGACTAGGCGACGATGCGCGCATGAACGTGCCGGGTGTCGCCACGGGCAACTGGACCTGGCAGGCCGATGAGGCCGATATTGAGGCAGCTGAGGATAAAACTGCACAGCTCCTGCGCAACACCCATAGATTCTGGGGCGAAGCGTGATAAAACCCCCGATATAGGGTACAGTTACAGCTGTTTGAATTTATGCGGGCAGAGCAATCTGCCCGCTTTGTGCTGAAAAGGAAGTACTATGGCGCGCTACGATTACAAGTGCTCGAGCTGCGGCAACGTGTTTGAGGTTGAGCATCCCATGTCCGAGACCCCCGAGGTCGTGTGCCCGAGCTGCGGCGCTCCGGCGACCAAAACGTTCTCGGCCAGCGGCATCAAGTTTGAGGGCAGCGGCTTCTACAACACCGACCAGCGAAGCGGTGGTTCCAGCACCAACGCCACCAGCGGCTGCTGCGCCAACTGCCCACATAACCACTAGAGACAAGCGGTCTTGCTACCCAGATTTCTCTATGAGTTGCGGTGAAATAGTTCCTGAATCAGCCCATCGGGGGTGCGGACAGAAAGTTGGACCGCGGGGCGGTCCGGACTGGAGGTTCGCATGTACAGCAGGGAGAAGGTCGAGCTCTTCCTCCTGGCGACGGAGGACGGCATGGGGCCGACCGCCGCCGCGGAGTTCGCGGGGGTCTCGGTGGGCGCGGCCAAGAAGTGGGCGACGGGGCACCTCCCGCGCAGCTACACCGGCGGGGGCTGTAGAATCGTGGCGAGGAAACCGCCACGGAAGGAGGCCAGCTTGGGCCCCGACAAGTCGATCTACGCCCCGCCCGCGACCGGCCCGCTCGCCGGGCTCAACGAGGACCAGATAGAGAACCTGCTGCTCAGGGCGGTGTTGGCCGACCTAAAAGCGGAAGGGTGGGACCCGGCTTCGATCTCGAACAGGAGCAAGTACGAGCTCGGCGAGAGATTGAGGCTGGCGACCGCCCTGCCCCTCCGCTCGATCACAGGTTTCTTGAGGATATCGAAGAGCTCCTATGAGTACTGGAGGCCCCGCGTCGCCGCGCCGCGCGACCGCGACGCCGACATACGCGACCGCGTGGTGCGCATCTTCCGCGAGGGCTCGGGGTGCTGGGGGTACCGCACCGTCTGGGCGCGCCTGCGCCGCGAGGGCGTCCGCGCCAGCGAGAAGCGCGTGGCCCGCGTGATGCGCGAGGAGGGCCTCGAGGTCGTCTACAACAAGAGGCGCGCCCGGGGCTACAGCTCCTACGCCGGCGAGGTCTCCAAGGCGCCGGAGAACCTCGTGAACAGGAATTTCCACGCCGACGAGCCCAACCGGCTGTGGCTCACCAACATCACCGAGTTCAGGCTCCCGGGCGGCGAGAAGGTCTACCTGAGCCCGGTCATCGACTGCTTCGACGGGATGCCCGTCGCCTGGTCGATCGGGCTGCACCCCGACAAGCGCCTCGCGAACTCGAGCCTGCTCAAGGCCTGCGCGGCGAGGCCGGCGGGCGCGCGCACGACGATCCACTCGGACCGGGGCGGCCACTACCGCTGGCCGGAGTGGATCGGGATCTGCGAGGAGAACGGCCTGGTCAGGAGCATGTCCGCGAAGGGCTGCAGCCCGGACAACTCGGCCTGCGAGGGCTTCTTCGGGCGCCTCAAGAACGAGTTCTTCCACTACAGGGACTGGGAGGGCGTGACAGCCGAGGAGTTCATGGGAAGGCTCGAGGCCTACCTCGTGTACTATCGTGAGGAGCGGATCAAGAAGTCCCTCGGGTGGCTGAGCCCGATGGAGTACCGCAGGAAGCTTGGATACGCCTAGGCGCGGTCCAAGAAATCGTCCGCACCCCCATCCAACGGCCAAACAGGAACAATTTCACCGCAACTTTTCTATAGATCGGATTTCGGGCTGATGCTAAGTTTGTAACATTTCAAAACTCTGCCGGATTACGGGGCTGAATTGACAACCTCTATCCATTCCGGTAATTTGCAAATTTCAACAAGCCATCTACCTGCGATTTTGTTTAAGCCATTTTTGCTGTGGTCGGGCATCACCAATCTAGCCCCGCAATCCGCCCTACTTTTGATAACAGCAAGCATGAAACGGGACTATTTTTCCCACTCTTTACCGCTATTGCGATCTCCACTCGCACGACCTTCTGAGTTGCGGTGAAATAAGGACTATTTGGCGGGTAGATGCCGCTATTCAATCCCTATTTCACCGCAACTTAGTAGTTACTTGTGGATCAGGCGGGCGCAGAAGTGGCCGTCGTAGGAATCTGCGTTTATGGGGACGCTCTGGAAGAAGCCTCGATCGTTCTGGCGTACGGATACGAGCTTCTTGGCCTGGTCGAACTCGGGCAGCTGCAGAATCTGAGATTCGGAGAGCGGTGCCACGGTAAAGCCGGCGCCCTCGGGAGAGGCCAGGAAGGCATCCACGACCTGCGTGTTCTCTTCGTCAAAAACCGAGCAGGTGGCATAGATAAGCTCACCGCCGGCAGCAACGCGCGCGGCTGCTTCCTTGAGCATCGTCAGCTGTAGCTTGGGCAGCTCAGTCGTAACGTCGTTCTCGGTCAGACGCCACGGTATCTCGGGGTGACGGCGCATGGTGCCGGTGCCAGAGCACGGCGCATCAATAAACACGGTGTCGAATAGAGCGGGCTCACCGAGCATCGCGTCAAAGGACGTAAGCACCTCATTGAGCTCGCAGGCATCGCCCGACACCGTACGAACACCCGTAATACCCGCCTTATGCAGGCGCGCGAGATTCTGATCGCATTTACGATCATGCAGGTCGAGCGCGGTATGCTGGTGCTCGTACCCGGCACGTTTGGCCTGGCACATCATCACATAGGTCTTGGTGCCGCGGCCGGCACCAATCTCCAGGCAACGACCGGGACGTGTAGCGGCAGTAGCGATAAGCTGAGCATTGAGGTCCGAGGCAACCGCGGCAGCACGCTCAAACACGCCGGACGCAACCGTAACCTGAGCATCGACCGGAGCATGGCAGCCCGGAAAGACAGGCGCAACGAGCTGCGAGATATACGGGTCGGCCTTGGTCGCAAACGCATTCTCGTGCAGAGCAAGCGGCGCAGGAGCCAGATTGCCGGCAAAGTTGAGCGCGCCCTCGGGCGTATCGAACGAGGCCATAATACGAGCGCAGAGCCAGCGAGGAAGACCCATCAAACGAGACAGGCGAACCAGGCGGCGCTCGGACTCATCCACGTCGGATGCCGTGGCAAAGTCCTCAACGTTGTCCGCAACCTTGTGCAGCACCGCGTTAGCCAGGCCCGCGGCAGACTTGGCACCGCAGCGAACCAGCTCAACACCCTGACTTACGGCAACGCGGCCCGGCGTATGCAGGTAGAGCATCTCGAAGGCCGAGATGCGAAGCGCCATGCGCACGCGCGGCGCAACCTTTTTGGGCTTATCCAAAAACTGATCGAGCAACTCATCCAAAATACCCTGCGTGGCGGCAACACCGAGCGCCAAACGAGCGGCAAAAGCGGAATCGCGCTGGTCAATAGCCTTGGCGGAAGCACGGGAAGATAACACGTCGCGTGCGTACATACCGCGGCGATCGGCCTCCATCAACACATCGAGCGCAAGCTTGCGCGCGGGAGACAACTTGCTCATGACAGTACACCCCACCTAAGTTCGGCACCCTGCAGACCGGCAGCCCAGGCAGAAGCGGCCATGGCACGCTTACCATCGGGCTTAACCTCGAGCAGTTCAACCGCGCCATCGGAAAGGCCCAGGTAAACACGCTTGCTCTTGACGGCAACAGCGCCCTCGCCAAGCGAGACATCAGCCGGCGCGGCATCGAGCACGCGAACCGACTTACCGGCAATCACGCAACGGGCAGGCGCGGTATCGGACGAAGCAAGCACATGACGCACGCAATCGAGCGCCGCCATCTTCGGATCCAGACGCATCTCCTGCTTGGAAATCTTGGCAGCATGCGTGACGAACGACTCATCCTGCTCGGTCCAAACAGCCGAGCCATCGGCAAGCGAAGGAAGCGTATCGGCAAGCAACTTACCGCCAAGCTCACCAAGCTCCATCGTGAGCGCCTCGGCATGCTTACCGGCAACCGACGTAGAGGCCTGGGCACAATAAGCGCCCGTATCCACGCCATGCCCAATGCGCATAATGGAAACGCCAGCAACCTCGTCACCAGCAAGAATGGCACGCTGAATAGGAGCAGCACCACGCCAACGAGGCAGCAGCGAAGCATGAACATTCACAATACCAAGCGACGCCATATGCAGCACCTCATCAGGCAAAATGCAACCATAGGCAGCCACACAGAAAATGTCAGCCTGGGCAGCCTGGAGCGTCTCAACAACCTCAGGCGTCATACGATTTGCTTCAACGACCGGCAACCCCAGCTCAAGCGCCTTAGCCTTAACAGGAGAAGGCTCAAGCTTCTTACCACGCCCACGTACAGCATCAGGACGAGTAATAACAAGCGCAATCTCATTGCCAGCCGCAACAAGCGAAGTCAGCGAAGGCACAGCAAAATCAGGCGTACCCATAAACACAATACGCATAAAAGTTAGTCTCCTCTCAATAACGAGCCGAGACGGCTACAAAAAAGCGTTCCAGGTCGCAAGCGCACCCGGCCGCAATAACAATTCAACAGAAACAAATATACCCAAAAACAAAGAAAGAGCCGCATAAAAGCAGCTCTTCCAACAAAGCAATTATCAGCGAAGACGCCCCTCCCTGGCCCAACGGCACCCGGGCGAAAAGAAGAGTGACAACGTAGTCCCTGGGATGGGGCCCACACATATCGTCCCGCGCGCAGTTTCGCAGCAAAGCGAGAATGTTTGAGCACGGGATGATATGTGTGGGCCCCATCCCAGGGACGGACAATTAACCTATTCGGTCTCGCCCGGTCGAGCGCCGCGGGCCAGGGCGTCCTGGTACTCCTTGACTGCCTTGATGCGCTGCATGGGCTTCAGTCGCTCGAACATGGTATTGCCGTGCAGGTGATCGATCTCGTGCTGCAGGCACACGCAGAACAGATCGCCTGTGGCCTCGTAGCGAATTAGGTTGGCATCCAGGTCATACGCCTCGACGACAACGTGATCGGGACGCTCGATCTCGCAGCTAATGCCAGGGATGGAAAGGCAGCCCTCGCTAAACGGCACCAGATGGTCGCTCTGCTCAACAATGACAGGGTTGATGAGCACATACGGGTCATAGTCATTCTTGTCGCTGTAATCGCAGTCGATGGTGACAAGTTGAATAAGCTCGCCGATCTGCGGGGCAGCAAGTCCGCAACCACCGTTGTCGAACATCATCTTCTTCATCTTCTCGGCAAGCGCCTCGATCGCCGGGGTGATCTCCTCGATGACGGCGCACTCCTGGCGCAGACGAGGGTCGGGCGACAGTACGATTCCGTTGGCTTCCATGGCCATCCTTTCGGGTTGTTACATCAAATCATAGGCGTCGACGTCAACGCTCACGCTCACGCCGCGCACGGAGCCCACCTCTTTGAGGCAGGCGTCGATATCATCAGAGACATGGTACCCTACCGGCGACTTTACAAGCAGATGGAAGCGGTAACGGTCCTTGGCTCTCTCGATTACACACGAAGCCGGGCCCAGCACCTGGGGCACGGCGCTCCCCGACCGCAAAAAGTCGGGCGCGGCGGCATGCCAGCGGCGCTTGAGGAGCTTCGCGATGCGACCGATGTAGTCCCGCGCGTCGTCCGCGTTCGTCGACCATACCAAGATGTTGGCCAGGCGCACGAACGGCGGGTACAGGGCGTCGCGGCGCTGGTCCAGGTCGTAGTCGGTAAAGATCGAGCGGTCGTGCTCAGCGACAGCGCGAATGACCGGGTCCTCGGGCAGGTAGGTCTGGATGATAACCTCGCCGGGGCGATCGCCGCGACCGGCGCGGCCCGCAACCTGCTCCAGCAGATCGTAGGCGCGCTCCCCTGCTCTAAAATCGGGGAGCTTCAGCGCAAAGTCGGCATTGACCACGCCCACGAGCGTGACCTCGGGAAAGTCGAGACCCTTTGCAATCATCTGAGTACCCAGCAGCACCGCGCAATCGGCGGCATCGAACTGTTCGAGCAGCTTTTTGTGTGCGTCTTTGCCGCGCGTGGAATCGGCGTCCATGCGAATGATAGCGACGTCGTCAGGCAGCATCTGGTGCAGTGCGTCCTCAATCTGCTGCGTACCCAGGCCCATTTTTGCCAAGTAGCGACTGCCGCACTTGGGACAGCGGCTCGTGGGTGCAGGATAGGGCTGCACGCGCCAGGACGATCCGCAGGTGTGGCACTGCAGCGTGTGCGTGCGCTCGTGGTACGTGAGCGCGGTGGAGCAGTGGTTGCAGGTGGGGACGCAGCCGCACTCGCGGCACATCAAAAACGGCGCAAAACCGCGGCGGTTGTGCAGCAGCACGGCCTTCTTGCGACGCTCGACCACGCGTTCTAAGCCTTCCATCAGCGGTATTGAGAACATGGAGCGGCTGCCGTGCGAGAACTCGCGGCGCAGGTCGGCAATGCGAACCTCGGGCAGCACGGCGTGTCCCGGGCGCTCGGGCATCTCGACGCGCGTCCAGGTGGCGCCGTTGTACGTGCCGCGGCGGCAGCGGTCGAGGGCCTCGGCAGAAGGCGTGGCAGAGCCCAGTACGAGCGGGCACCGATAGCGGCGTGCCATCTCGGCAGCAACCTCGCGCGCATGGTAGCGCGGGCTGGAACCTTGCTTGTAGCTGGTCTCGTGTTCCTCGTCGATGATAATGAGACCCAAGTCGCTAAGCGGGCAAAAGAGCGCCGAGCGGGCGCCAACGACCACGCGGGCCGCACCGCTGGCGACCATATCCCACTGGTCCAGACGCTCGCCAGCAGAAAGACGCGAATGGAACACAGCGACCGTCTCGCCAAAACGCGAGCGAAAGCGGCCGACGGTCTGGGCCGTCAGCGAGATCTCGGGCACGAGCACGCAGGCGGAACGGCCGGCCGCTAGCACGCGCTCAATCGCCGAAAGGTAGACCTCGGTTTTGCCGGAACCGGTGACGCCATCGACAAGGACCACGTCGCCGTGGGCGTCAAGACGGGCGTGCTCAATCTGCGCGAGCGCCTGCTGCTGGCCGTTGGTGAGTGCCACCGGCGCCTTGCCGCTCGCCGAGGACAGCGTGGTATGCTCGCTGCAGCCACGCCAGGCGCGTCGCTCCTCCACCACCACGACGCCGCGTTTTTCGAGCGCCTTAATGGTCGCCGACATGCTGTTGTAAAGCAGGTTGAGGTCGCGCGTCGTGACCGGGCCGCATTGGAGCGCCTCGATGAGCTGACGCTGACGGACCGCGGTCTTGGGCGGCGTGTAGTCGAAACCCTCGGGCGTGAGCATGACCCAACGGTTTTGGATGGGTTTAACGGCGGGGCGCTCAACGGTCCACACGCCGTCCTCGCCCTTGACCACGCGCGGGCTTCCACCCGGGGGCAAGAAAAGGCGCAGGCACTCGGAAAGCCTCGCGACATATTCGCGGCTCATCCAGCGCGCAATACGGGCAGCCTCGGCGGTAAAGAGCGGCTTGCTGAGGATAGCCTCGACAGGCTTGATGCGCGCGGGATCGAGAGCGTCGCTGCCTTGCAGGTCGGCCAGCTCGGGCGCGATGTCGACAATGTAGCCCGCGGCCGCACGATTGCCAAAATGGACTAGAACGGTAGAGCCGATCTGGGCATCGTTGGCAAGGGACTGCGGAATGCCATAGGCAAACGGTTCGGACAGCGCACGGGCCGGGATGTCGAGAACTACGCTCGCATAGGCGGCGACGGGCTCGGGTGCGGGCTCGGGCTGCGCAGGGGCGGCAGCGGGTGCCGGCGCCGCCAGAGTCTCCTCCGGTTCCGGCGAACCAAACAGCGACAATTGCTCGGCCAAGGCCCCAGCACCTCCTATCCCATACGTCTACAGAAACAAGAGCCCCGCTCGGGTGAACGGGGCTCGGATACATGCGTTTGCGCAGATGCTACAGCGCCATCGTGCGGGCGCGATCGATGCGCGCCAGGCAGTCGTCGTGGCCGACGAGCGCCATGGTCTCGCCCAGCGGGGGGCTCACCATGTTGCCGCAGACGGCGACGCGCACAGCTTGGAACACCACGCGCTTCTTGAGGTCCATCTGCTCGGGCAGCGGCTCAAGCGCAGCGTCGATGTTGGCAGCCGTCCACTCGTCCACGCCCTCGAGCGCGGCCTTGGCGGCATCCAGAATGGCGCCCATGCCTTCCTTGGCCAGGCCCTTGTTGACGGATTTCTCGTCATACTCGAGCGTCTCGGCCGTAGCAAAGATGGGAGCGGCGACGGTCACGGCGTCGGCCGGCATCTTGGTGCGCGGCTTGACGATGGCGGCAAGCGCATCGATCCAATCCTCGCCGTACTCGACATTACCCTCGATGAGACCCGCCTCGTGCAGCTCGGGGACCATGATCTCGTCGGCAAACTGAGCATCGGACATGCCGTTGATGTATTCGGCATTGACCCAGTCGAGCTTCTTGGGATCGAAGGTCGCCGGGTTCTTGGAGATGCGGTCGAGCGAGAACTTGCTGGCCAGGACATCGCGCGGGATGATCGTGGTCTCTCCGTCGAGCGACCAGCCGAGCAGCGCCAGATAGTTGACGAAGGCATCGGACAGGTAACCGGCGTCGCGGTACTCCTCCACCGAGGTGGCGCCGTGGCGCTTGGAGAGCTTCTTGCCATCGGCGCCCAGAATCATGGAGATGTGGGCGAACGTGGGCACGGGCGCGCCGAGGGCCTCGTAAACCATGACCTGGCGCGGGGTGTTGGACAGATGGTCGTCGCCGCGGATGACGTGGGTAATCTTCATCATGGCGTCATCGACGACGGTCGCGAAGTTATACGTGGGCGTGCCGTCGGAGCGGAAGATGACGAAGTCGTCGAGCTCCTTGGCGTCGAAGGTCACCTCGCCGTGGACGGCGTCGTGGATGACGACGTCGCCGCGGTCCTCGGGCACCTTGATGCGCAGGACGTAGGGCTCGCCGGCCTCGATGCGGCGGCGTGCCTCCTCGGGATCAAGATCGCGGCAGCGGCGCTGATAGCCCTGGAAGGGGTCCTTGCGCTCCTGGGCGGCCTTGCGATCGGCGTCGAGCTGCTCCTTGGTGCAGAAGCAGGGATAGGCCTTGCCCTCGTCCCAGAGCTTCTGGGCGGCCTGCTTGTACAGGTCCAGACGCTCGGTCTGTGCGTAGGGGCCAAAGTCGCCGCCCACCTCGGGACCCTCGTCCCAGTCCAAGCCCAGCCAACGCATGGCGCGCAGAATGATCTGCGTGTTCTCGTCGGTGGAACGGGTGGGATCGGTGTCGTCGATGCGCAGGATGAACGTGCCGCCGTTTGCGCGGGCAAAAGCCCAGTTATAGATAGCGGTGCGGGCGCCGCCGATGTGCAGCTTGCCCGTGGGTGAGGGTGCAAAGCGGACGCGAACGTCTGATGCCATGGATATCTCCTCGATTGCAGGATGGATGTCTAACCGCATCAGTATAAAGCAACAAAGCAACCTCCGCACAAAGGGCACCGACCCACTCATTGGGGACAGACTTAAATGACCAGTCATTGGGGACGTTCTTAAACGACTAGTCGTTGGGGACACTCTTCGGAGCTGGCTGAAAAGTGTCCCAAGTGCCGCAAGGCTACTCATTTAAGTCTGTCCCCAATGAGTAGGTGCGGAAAGGGTGTGAATGTTGGATTTACGCGCTATGATGTGCCCTTGCATATAGAGCTCGGCGGAATGGTAACGGTCGCCGGGACACGTTTTTGAAAGGACAATCATGTCAGAAGAACTTCGTTCCATCCCACCCCAACACGGGTCCTTTGTGTTTACGTCGGAGTCAGTGACCGAAGGTCATCCCGATAAGATCGCTGACCAGATCAGCGACGCCGTCCTCGACGCAATCCTCGCTAAAGAAATAGAGCTGCAGGAGCAGGGCTACATTGCGCCCAACGGCGTGCCCGCCAACGTTGAGAACGTCCGCTGCGCCTGCGAGACCCTCGTGACCACCGGCACCGTCATCGTCGCTGGCGAGATCCGCACCCAGGCCTACGTCGACGTGCAGGAGATTGCCCGTGGCGTTATCCGCCGCATTGGCTACAACCGCGCAAAGTTCGGTTTTGACTGCGATACCTGCGGCGTTATGAGCCTCATCCACGAGCAGTCGCCCGATATCGCCCAGGGCGTCGACGAGTCCTTCGAGACCCAGACCGGCGTCACCACCGACCCGATCGACCTGATCGGCGCCGGCGACCAGGGCATGATGTTTGGCTATGCCTCCAACGAGACCAAGACCCTCATGCCCATGCCGCACTACCTGGCGAGCCGCCTGGCCGAGCGCCTGGCCGCCGTACGCCACGACGGCACCCTGCCCTACCTGCGCCCCGACGGCAAGACCCAGGTCACGGTGCGCTACGAGGACGGCAAGCCCGTCGAGGTCACGACCATCGTCATCTCCACGCAGCACGCCGCCGAGATCGAGGACATGGGCAAGATCAAGGACGACCTCATCGAGCACGTCATCGCCCCCGTCATGGCTGCCGAGAACATGCCGTGGGACAACGCCGACATCTATGTGAACCCCACCGGTCGCTTTGTCGTGGGCGGCCCCATGGGCGACACGGGCCTCACCGGCCGTAAGATCATCGTCGACACCTACGGCGGTTACGGCCGTCACGGCGGCGGTGCCTTTAGCGGCAAGGACTGCACCAAGGTCGACCGCTCCGCCGCATACGCCGCGCGCTGGGTCGCCAAGAACGTGGTGGCCGCCGGCCTGGCCGACCGCTGCGAGGTCGAGCTGGCCTACGCCATCGGCGTGTCCAAGCCGCTGTCTATCATGGTCGATACCTTCGGTACCGCGCATGTTGCCGAGGATAAGATCGTCGAGGCCGTCGAGAAGACCTTCGACCTACGCCCGGGCGCGATCATCCGCGACCTGGACCTGCGTCGACCGATTTACGAGAAGACGGCAGCCTACGGCCACTTCGGCCGCGAAGACGCCGACTTCACCTGGGAGAAGACCGATCGAGTCGAAGAACTCAAAGCAGCCTGCGGCCTGTAAGCTAACGAGAAAAGCCACAGCCAAATAACAACGCACCAAAAGAAGTACCGGCCCCAACCGGTGCTTCTTTTTTATTTAAACGGTGGTGAAGATGTTTCGATACGCAAGGTAAGACACATCCCTAGCTAATGAATTTTGCCATCCAGCAGCTCCAACCATGTATCCTTAGTCCCGAGGGGCGGGGCATAAGGTCGATCGCGAGTTCCGCACGAGCCGGAGAGCACTTAATGTGCTCTCCGTGCGAGCAGGACTGTCCGAGCAGGCGACCTTATGCCCCGCCCCTCGGGACGAAGGGATAGAAAAGGAGCAGCCATGGCAGGCAAGCCACAAACACTAGCTACGACCTCGGCATTCGAGATCTTGGGGCCCGTCATGGTCGGTCCCAGCTCGTCGCATACCGCCGGCGCCCTGCGGTGCGCGCAGGTGGCCGCCAGCCTGCTCGAGGGCCGCATCACCAAGGTCACCTTTGGCCTGTGGAACTCCTTCGCCCACACCTACCGCGGCCACGGCACCGACCGCGCGCTCGTCGCGGGCATCCTGGGCCTCGACACCGACGACGAGAATATCAAACAGGCTTTCGACCTCGCACGCGAGCAGGGCCTCGAATATCACTTTGACATCAAGGGCGACGACGCCTCCCTCCACCCCAACACCGTCGATATCGAGATGGTCGACGACAGGGGCGCTAAGGCGCAGGTCCGCGGCGAGAGCCTGGGCGGCGGCAAGATGCGCATCAGCCGCATCAACGGCGTCGGCGTCGACATCTCGGGCATGTATTCCACGCTCTTCGTAGCGCACCAGGACGTTCCCGGCGTACTCGCCGCACTCACGAACCTGCTCGCCTACGCACACGTGAACATCGCCTTCTGCCGCACCTACCGCACCGAGGTGGGCGGCCAGGCCTACTCCGTCTTTGAGACCGACGGCACACCCGACGACACCGTCATCCCCATGGTGCGCAGACTCGACAACGTCGGCTACGCCACCTTTATTGAACTCCCCGGCTCGGCATCATCGCTCTCCCCCGGCGTCTCGGCCAAGGAGATCTTCGATGACGGCGAACAGCTGCTCGACGCCTGCAAGGAGCTGGAACTCAACATCGGCGCCGTCATGGCCGTGCGCGAGGCGCGTCTGACCGGCGAGGCCCACGCCGTCGCCGCCATGCGCCGCGTGCTCGACGTCATGCGCGAGGAGACCACGGCCCCCATCGCCAATCCGCAGCGATCGCTCGGCGGGCTTATCGGCGGCGAGGCCAAACTCGTCGATGCTACCGGCCGCAACGATTTGAGCTCAAACCTGATGGGCGCCGTCCAGACCGAGGCCGTGGCCCGTGCCATGGCCGTACTCGAGCGTTCCGCCACCATGGGCGTGATCGTCGCCGCCCCCACGGCCGGCTCCGCGGGCGTCGTCCCCGGCTGCGTGCTGGCGCTCGCCGATCACCTCCAGCTCGACGACGAACAGGTCATGGAAGCCCTCTACTGCGCCGCCGCCATCGGCCTCAACCTCACCACGAGCGCCTGCGTCGCCGGCGCCGAGGGCGGATGCCAGGCCGAGGTTGGAAGCGCTGCCGCCATGGCCGCCGCCGCGCTGGTCCAGATGATGGGCGGCACTCCCGAGCAGGCGCTCGACGCCAGCTCCATCGCACTGAGCAACCTGTTGGGCCTCGTTTGCGACCCCGTCGGCGGCCTTGTCGAGGTGCCGTGCCAAAACCGCAACGCCATCGGCGTGGCCGCGGCCTTCAGCTCGGCCCAGCTCGCGCTCGCCGGCATCAAGAGCCTGGTGCCGTTTGACCAGATGGCGCATGTGATGCTCTCGGTGGGCCACGCCCTGCCGGCAACCCTGCGCGAGACGGCCAAGGGCGGCATCGCTCAAGCCCCGGCAGCGCTTTCTGCCTGCGCCAAATGCGGCGTATGCGGATAGGCTGACTTCTCCAAACTGATACTGTTTCCGCACCACAAACAACAGGCTAATCGCTATAATGCAAGCCCAGTTAAAACACGATGAGCCGCAAGGCGAAAATCGAAGGAAATATATACGATGTCGCAAATCGACCGCAGTAACATGATTCCCGATCCGCAACAGCCCAGTAGGCATACGGGCGGCGTCCAATCGCCGCGCCCCATCGCGCCGGCTCACAGCCAACAACACGGCCCGGCCAATGCCTCTCAGCGCCCGAATCAGCGTCAATACCAGCAGCATCAGCAATATCAGCAGCGTCCCGCACACGGTGCCGCCCCCAAGCAGGCCCCTTCGCACGCTCGCGCGGCAAACAATCGCGGGCCCGCGGACAAGCGCACCAACAAAAGCAGCAAGTCGGGCGGAAAGACGGCCCTCTTTGTCGTCCTCGGCCTCGTCGCGATCGTCTATATCGTAGGCGTCGTGGCGTTCTCGCAGGTCGCTTACCCCAACACTACCATCGCCGGCGTCGACATCTCGCTCTCTAACGCATCTTCGGCAGCCACCAAGGTCAACTCGGCATGGAAGCACTACAAGCTCACCGTTTCGGACGACAGCTTTAGCTGGACCTACCAGCCCGAGTCCGACGAGCCCATCGTCGATGGCGAGGAAGCCGCCCACGAGATAATCAGCAAAAACGAGCCGCTGCTGTGGCCGTCGCGCCTCATCGCGTCGCTCGGCGGCAAAACCGTTAGCGCCACCAAGAATGGCTCGGTCGACTTGGACCAAGATGTCGACCTGTCCATGCTCTCCGATGCCTTTGACCAAAAGCAGTTTGAGGAGGACCTGGGAAGCGCCATCGACGAGTTCAACGAGGGCCGCTCGGGCACCTTTGAGGCCGCCAGCTCCTATGACGAGAAGGCCGGCAAGTTCACCGTTGAGAAGGCCCGTTCCAACGAGAAGCTCAACCGCGAACATGTCATCAAATATGCCGAGATCGAGCTCGCGTCGCTCGCCGAGAACGTCGATATCACCAAGATCGGCAACGACGCCTACGAACCGCTCAACGGTACCCTCACCAACGACCAGATTCAGGCTGCATGCGATGCCGCCAACAACTTCTTGGGCGTCAACGTGACCCTTAAGCTCAACGGCAATGATGCCGGCAAGGTGGATGGCAGCTCGGTGCTGCAGTGGATCAGCTTTGCCGATCCGGCCAACCCCACGCTCGATACGTCACAGATCAGCAGCTGGGCAGCAGACCTCGCCAACGGCTTTAACACCGTGGGCTCCACCCGCTGGTGGACACGCGCCGACGGTAAGGAGTGCGCTGTCGAGGGCGGCGACTTTGGCTGGTCCATCGATAGCGACACGCTCGCCAAGCAGGTCGAGGACGCTATCAATAACAAGCAGACCGGCGATATCGAGATTTCGTACTCCAAGAAGGCCGACACGTTTACCGCCAAGGGCGAGCCCGATTGGAAGGCCTATATCGACGTTGACCTGTCCGAGCAGCACGCGCGCTACTACGACGAGAACGGCAATATCGTTTGGGAGGCCAACTTTATTTCCGGCAAACCGGGCGAAGACGCCACCCCCGAGGGCGTGTGGCAGATCAACAGCAACGACGGTGCAAGCAAGCTCATCGGTGCCAAAGACCCCGCGACCGGAAAGCCCAAATACGTGAGCCCGGTCAGCTACTGGATGCCGTTCGAGGGCAATATGATCGGTTTCCACGACGCTACATGGCAAAACGATTCGAGTTTCGATAGTGCCGAATCTTACAAATGGTGCGGAAGCCACGGCTGCATCAACCTGCGCCTGGCCGATGCCAAGGCGCTCCACGACTGCATCAGCGTCGGCCTGTGCGTGGTCGTGCACTCGTAAGGAATCACGCCTTCGCACAACGGGGAACTGACGCTCCAATCTAACAGTTCCGAAAGATACTGCCATAATGCGCCCGCCTCTCGCGACGGGCGCATATACTTATCGAGGAACTTTCTATAAAGGAGACGCCATGCCGAATGTCCCCACCATCAACCCGGGACCGAATGATTCCGAGCGAGCGCCCGAGGGTGCCACCGAAACGCTTCCCCTCTTAACAAACGTGTACGCCACACAGCAAAACGGCAGCACAAGCGATACAACCGAGATTTCTGACGAAGAGGCCTACGCCAAGCTCAAGGCGAAGCGTGCCGAGCGTCGGCGCAAAAAGCTCATCCAACGCGGCATTGCAGCCGGCGTCGTGGCCGCCATTGTGCTCATCGCCGTTGTCGTGACCTTCGTCATCAACGCGCGGCCCGCAGGTACTAACGGGCCGGTGACCGACATGGTCACCGAGGGCACGTTTACGACCACCGTCGAGGCTAAAGGTCAGCTCAAGCCCATCTCGGCTTCGGTGGTCTCCCCTTCTGTCGACGGCACGGTGGCATCGATCAACGTGCAAGCCGGCCAGTACGTCAACGAGGGCGACGTGCTCATGACCATTAAAAACGACGAGCTCGATCGCAACGTTGCCGATGCACAGCGCGCGGTGGCGGCGGCACAGGAAGACCTCGCCAACGCACAGAAAGCGGTAGCTGCCGCCCAAGCCGCCTCGGCGCCTGACGCAGATGCAGTAGGCGCGAGTGGCGTCACCGGCACCGCCGACACGAGTGCCGTCTCGAGCGCCCAACGCAACCTAGCCTCAGCCCAGGCGACCCTGGACCAGGCCAACGCCAAAGCCGCCGAGCGCACCGTGACCGCGCCCAGCTCGGGCAGTATCGTCGAGCTCAACGCCAAGGTCGGCGCCACGGTGACGGGCGGCATGATTATGGGCGAAGGCGATACGAGCGGCGGCAAGCAGTGCATGCAGATCGCCGACCTCTCCAAGATGAAGGTCACCGTTCAGGTGGGTGAAAAGGATATCGCCAAAATCGCCGTTGGACAGAGCGCCAATGTTACCTATCCGGCCTTTCCCGATATCGTGAGCCAGGGAACGGTCACCGCAATCGCTTCGGTGGCAAACTCCGACGCCGCCAACGGTGGCGGCGGAAGCGTGACCTTTAACGTCGACATTTTGATCGAGGCGCCCGACGCGCGCCTCAAGCCGGGCATGACCGCCGAGGTCTCGGTGGTGACCGAACAGCTCGACGATGTGGTGATGGTGCCGACCATGGCGCTCATGACCGAGGATGGCGAAAACTATTACGTCAACGTAGCAACCGACGGCGAAGGCAAACAGACCCGACGCGTAAAGGTAACCGTCGTGACGCAAAACGATAACGATGCCGTGGTCGGAAAGACGCAGGTCAAGCGCGATGACCAGGGCAACGAGATTAACGCGGACGTGCCGGTCACCAAACTGCGCGACGGCGACACCCTCATCGTGGATACCGGCGCAGGCATGACGGCCGACGGTGGCGACTCTGGCAGCATGTCTGCCGACGAGGGCATGTAATGCGTCCCGTCATCGACATCCGCAACGTGCATCGCATTTTTGAGAGCGAGGCCGGCTGCGCCCATATCCTGCATAACGTGAGCCTGGCAGTGAATCCCGGCGAGTTCGTGGCCATTACCGGCCCTTCGGGCTCGGGCAAGTCAACGCTCATGAATATCCTGGGCTGCCTGGACAAGCCGACGGCAGGCGATTATTACCTGCAGGGCCTCAACGTGGCAGAGCTCGACGATGACGAGCTCACCGAAGTCCGCGCCCTGAGCATCGGCTTTGTCTTTCAGAGCTTTAACCTGCTGCCGCGCCTATCGGTCATCGAAAACGTTATGCTGCCGCTGTCGTACACCAACGTGCCGCGGGCTCAGCGTGAGATGCGCGCCGTCCATGCGCTGCAAGCCGTCACGCTGCCGGTCGACCACTGGGACCACCGCATCTCCGAGCTCTCGGGCGGACAGATGCAGAGGGTTGCCATCGCGCGCGCCCTCGTCAACGATCCGCCCATCATTCTGGCCGACGAGCCGACGGGAAACCTGGACTCCGCCACCGGAGCACTCGTGATGGAGACCTTCCACAAACTCCAGGAACGCGGCAAGACCATCGTGCTCATCACGCATGACCCCGGTATCGCCGCCGAGGCCGACCGCGCCGTAACCATTCGTGACGGCCGGATCCACGATGGCGCATACATCGCGCACGCGCCGCAGACCCTGCGTGGCGCCATTGATAACCTGCCCATGATTTCCGCACACGCCAACCCGACGAAAGGAGTGAAGGCATGAGCACGCGCGACCTTATCCAAGAAGCCCTTCACTCCCTCGAGGCCAACAAGGGACGCAGCCTACTCACCATCCTGGGCATTGTTATCGGCATCGCCTCCGTCATTGCCATGACCTCGCTTATCGGCGGTATCCAAAACAGCCTGGTCAACAGCCTGGGCCTCAACGCCGCGCGTATGGTGCAGATTTATTCATCGCAAGAGCTCACCGAGTCGGACGTTGAGAAGCTTCGCAAAATGGTGCCGCAGATCGAGCAGATCGGCATCGTGGACAGCGCCTATACCGAGTACAAGGCCGGTGACAAAAGCTATACCGTCATGGCGCAGGGCGTCGATAGCGACATGCTCGACGCGGTGGGCGCCAGCAAGCTCGTCGCGGGGCACACCTACACCCAGGCCGAGTCCCAATCTGGCGCACGCGTGGCGCTCATCAGCCGTGGCGGCGCCGATCAGCTGTACAGCAACGAGCAGGACGCGGTGGGCAAGACCATTAAGGTCTCCAACGGCGAGGTGCAGATTGTCGGTGTTATCGACGGCGGCAGCGACTCCATGGGCTCGCTCACGCTATACATGCCGCGCGAGACCATCTCGGGCCTCTTTGGCGACGAGAATCCGTCGTTTCCCAGCGTAACGGCGCTCGCCGCCGAGGGCACGGACGTGGACGAGTTGTGCAAGACGATTGAATCCAAGGTGCGCAATATGAAGGGCATCGCGGAGGATGATGAGTACGACAGTGTATCGGCAACCTCCATGAAAAGCGCCATCGACGCCCTCAATTCCTTTATGGGCGCGTTCTCACTCATCATGGGCGCCGTTGCCAGCATTTCGCTGCTCGTGGGCGGTATCGGCATCATGAATATGATGCTCACCAATGTGACCGAGCGTATCCGCGAGATCGGGATTCGTCGAGCTTTGGGTGCCAGCCGTCGCGATATCACCGCACAGTTTTTGGCCGAGTCCTCAGCGCTTTGCGTCACCGGTGGCCTGCTGGGTGTCCTGATTGGCTATCTGCTTGCCTGGGGTCTAGCGATGTTCGCCGCGGGTTCCGGCGTGCTTGGCGAGCTCGGTGCCAGCGGTACCATAACGCCGAGTTTTTCGATCGCCACGGTGCTGCTGGCCTTTGCGGTCTCCGTCGGCATCGGCGTGATCTTTGGCTTCTATCCCGCCCGCCGAGCAGCAAAACTCGACCCCGTCGAGTGCCTCCGCTACCAGTAAGCCAACACCAGATAAGTTGCGGTGAAATAGAGACTGTTTATGCTGCTAAAAGGCCATATCTGACCCTATTTCACCGCAACTTAGATAGCGTCAGGTATAACGCTTCACCCCAAATCAAATTGATTCGTTGAATAGACACATTGCAAATCTTTATACTTCGTTTAATCCACAAGTGGGTATTATCACACACAAAGCACACGTGAAAGGATATACCCATGTCGCTTACACAGTCAGCAGAGCGTGCAGCGCTCAACAAGCTCATCGATTATCTCGACGACAACCCGCAAGAAAACATCGACAAAATCATGGACCTCGTGAACAAACTGGTCCCCAATCGCGTATTTCCCGTACAGCGCGAGGCGTTTACCAACGTCATCAAGAGTCGCGGCAATTGGTATGACCTGATCATGCGCATCTTCGACCTCAATCCCAAAATGCGCACCAAGTTGCTCAAGGCGCTTATAATCGACGGCAACCTGCTGGCTTGGCCCCAACAGGAAGAGAACCGCGAGAAATACCAGTGCAATATTCCGTGGGCCATCCTGCTCGACCCCACAAGTGCCTGCAACCTGCATTGCACGGGCTGCTGGGCCGCCGAGTATGGCTATAAGCAGAATCTGTCCTTCGATGACATCGACTCTATCGTCACGCAGGGCAAAGAGCTCGGCACGCATATCTACATCTATACCGGCGGCGAGCCGCTCGTCCGCAAGCACGACCTGATCAGAATTTGCGAAAAACATCAGGACTGCGTGTTTCTCTGCTTCACCAATTCCACGCTC
Source organism: uncultured Collinsella sp. (assembly GCA_900541785.1). Lineage (GTDB taxonomy): Bacteria > Actinomycetota > Coriobacteriia > Coriobacteriales > Coriobacteriaceae > Collinsella. The sequence continues at coordinate 3,315 of UQKY01000017.1, read as the reverse complement.
ATCGACGAGGCGTTCTGTGATGACATGATCCGCGTTGCAAACTTTGTCCCTGCCATCAGCGCCGAGGGCAACGAGCACACCACCAACGCCCGCCGTGGCGAGGGCACGTACGAAAAGATCGAACACGCCATGAAACTTTTGCGTGAGCGAAAACTGCCGTTTGGAATCTCGACGTGCTGGACCAGCGCCAACGCCGATACCGTCGCCACCGAGGAAAACATGGACTGGATGATTCGCGAGGGCGCGCTCTTCTGCTGGTATTTCTACTTTATGCCGGTCGGCCGCAATGCCACCAACGAGCTTATGCCCACGCCTGAGCAGCGCGAACACATGTATCATTTTATTCGCGAGATGCGAGAGAAAAAGCCCCTCTTTACCCTCGATTTCCAAAATGACGGTGAGTTCGTGGGCGGCTGTATCGCCGGCGGCCGCCGCTATCTGCACATCAATGCGGCGGGCGACGTGGAGCCGTGCGTGTTCATCCACTACTCCAACGCCAACATCCACAACGTGAGCCTGCTTGATGCGCTGCGCTCTCCCCTCTTTATGAAGTACTACGAAGGCCAGCCTTTTAACGACAACTACCTCAAGCCTTGCCCCATGCTCGAGAACCCCGATGTGCTGCCCAAAATGGTCGCAGAGGCAGGCGCCATGAGCACCGACTTGGTAGAGAAGGAGTCTCCCGAACAACTGCGCGAGAAGACCCGTGCCGCCGCCAAAGCTTGGTCATCCGTGGCAGAGCGCATTTGGAACGACCCCAAAGATCCGCTCTACACCAAGCGCCATGACGATATGACACAGGGCATGGCCGATAGCGATATGCACAAGTTTGAAAAGCAGGGCCGCAAGCTTAAATCAAACTGCTAGTACCCCATCATCGATAGAATACAAACGCGCGGGTGCCTCAAGGCATTTTGGGGCGCCCGCGCCATATATGACATATATCCCCTAAGTTGCGGTGAAATAGTGTCTGATTATGCCTTCTACCAGCAAAAACAGACACTATTTCACCGCAACTCATTAAGGAGCTGATGGAAGCAGTTGCCAACAGAAGGTCAGTTGCCACCAGAAGGTCTATTCCAAGCGAGACTCCAGGCTCGACAGGCCGTTAAGAGTCAGGTCGTTGGCGACCGCCGAGACACGCTCAATGGGAACCGAGCCGCCCGACAGCGCCCACGTGCGATAGATGCCGATGATACCGGACAACAGAAACGCCAGGTAGTAATCGAACATCTCGTCCTTGAGGCCGTGGGGCAGCAGGTCGCGCTCGGCAATCTCATGCTCGAGCGGCACGCGCAAACGCGTCATAAAATCGTCGAGCGGGATGTTTTCAATCAGTTGGCGATTGAGCACGAGGTTATTGCAAAGTGCCTCGTTGATGGTCTTAAAAAACGTTGCCGCCGCTCCGAGGGCACGCTCGTTCGTGTCGCCGTCCATGGAAGCAAGCGTTTTCTCGACCGAGTCGGCAATCATCACCACCACATCAACGGCGATGGCATCGAGCAGGCCGTCAACCGTACCGAAGTGTACGTAAAAGGTCTTGCGGTCGACATTTGCCTCACGTGCGATGGCACTCACCGTAATGTCGGCAAGCGGCTTATCCATCAACAGGCGCTCAAACGCAGAAAGGATGGCATTGCGGCTGCGAACGATGCGGCGATCGAGGCGCGGTTTGCTGGTGGCCATGGTTGTGTCCCTTCGGAATGCGAGCATTCATCAACAGATGAGAGTTAATCTACGTAAGAGGATTATCCCCCATCCGGCACATAAATGCCCGGCAACATGAAGAACGCACGACCAACTATTACGCCTTAGGGAGTCTCTTTTTGTTCAAAGCAGCCGGGGACACGCGGATGCCGTCGCCTGTCTGGCGCACATAGGCCTTATGCGCCGGTTTGGCGGCCCCAGAAGCCTTCTGAGCATGCTGATTGGGATCCACGGTAACCTCATGCACAGGATGGGGCTTTGCAGGCTTAGAGGACGTCTGAGGCGTTCGTCCGAGCTTGCGCATCACGCGATCCCAACGTGCATGGATACTCTCGTTGTGAGCACTCTTAAGGCCCAGCAGGGGCGCGGCCAAAATAGTCGGCGCGATAAACGTAATGAGGCGCCACAGCAGGTAACCGGCGGTCGACGCCGATCCAAAGAAATGACCCAGGAACAGCGCGAAGCCACCCTCGGCGCCGCCGGTGCCACCGGGCAGGGGAACAGCAGAGCTCAGGAGTTGAACAAAGGCGCTCGCGGCCATGACCGAGAAAAAATCGACTTCGTGGTGTCCAAAGGCAAGCATCAGGAAATACGGCACGAGGTAGAAAAACGCCAGCTGCAACATGGTGATGACCACCGTGAGCAGCATGGACGAAAAGTGGCCGGCCGAAAGCTTGAACTTCTCGGAGAACGAGTAGATTTCGCCGTCGACAAACGTACGCCAGCCCTCGATCTTGGTGGCCGAGACACCCATTCGCTCGAGCCAATTGATAATGCAGTGCGCGACGCGCGTGACGGTCTTGGGCATAAGCGCGACGGCAAAGATGCCAAGCAGAATGCAGCAGTGACCGCCAAAGCTAAAGACGCACAGCAGCGTCATGTCGCCATAGCGCTCGGCGAAAAACGGCATGCGGGCAAGCAGCAGAATGGCGCCCCAGGCAACGAGACCAAACTGATACACGATAAAGCGTGTGAACTGCGTGGCACCGGCCTCGCCGACGTTTTGGCCTGCCTTGGTCAGGCGGTAGATCTGGGCAGGCGTGGAGCCCATCATCATGGGCGTGAGGTTGCCAAAGAAGATGCCGCTCGCCTCGACCGAGATCAGGTCGCGAATGCCGACGGGCGAATTGGGATCGAGCCAGACGGCGATCGCATAGGCAACGATGCCAAAGAACAGGTACAGGAACATGCAAAAGCATGCAGCAACGAGCCACGGCGCTTGGACGCTCGACATGGCGGCCCAGAACTGACCCATCTGACCGGTCGCAATCAGATAAACGATATAGCCAACCAGCACGACGCCGATAAAAATGGCACCACGACGTGCACCCTTGTTGTCATCGCCGCCCGAGGCCTCAACCTCGACCTGGGGCTTAGATGTATGCTGAGAGGACTCCTTCATGAGGCTCCTTCTGACCGTCCAAATATCTTGCATATTGTACCCGCAAGGGCCACAAGCAGAACGTAAAGCTATGGGACAAATGGGAATTGCAGATGGTTTGCTCGGAAATAAAAAACCCGAACTTCCGTGGGAAGTCCGGGTCTCTAATTCATGGTAGCCCGTACCAGATTCGAACTGGTGATCTCCGCCTTGAGAGGGCGGCGTCC
>UQKY01000016.1 GCA_900541785.1 uncultured Collinsella sp. | reverse complement strand
GGGTCAGCCCGTGGGAGGCCAGGGCGCCGCTGACCGGTGGACGGCACCGAGCCGTCATCGAGATTGAAGAAGGGGGAGGCCTCGCGGCCTCCCCCTTTTTGCGTTTGATAGAGAGTTGTAATACAAGAACTCGCCTTCGTTTAGCTTGTCTTACTGTTTGGCTGTATTTTTGAGTCCTTCTTTTGTATTTGCGCGATAATAACTCCCATTGGCGTTAGGGAGGACTTGATGTTTACCGTTTTTGTCTTGGGCAATATTGCTTCGGGTAAGTCGACTGCCTGCCGCTATCTCAAATCTCATGGCGCCATGCTTATCGATCTGGATGAGCTTGCCAAATCGTTGTATGTGCCAGGCTCCGATATCGTCAATGCCCTCGCGGAAGAATTCGGTTGGGACATTCTGGACGGGGAGGGCGGCGTTCGACGTAACATCCTCGCTTCTCGCGCCTTTGTTTCTCCTGATGCGGTTGCAAGGCTCAATAGCATTGTGCACCCTGTTCTCATTGAGCAGCTTTCGCTGAGGATCCTTGATCCGGTCTGCTGTACGGTTTCGTCCCCCCGTTACCCCTTTGCGGTTGTCGAGGTTTCTGCCCCGACTGGTTTTGAGGATGCTTTTGGCCTGGCTGATGAAATTCTGGTTATCAGCGCTCCTTTAGCAGTTCGTCGCGAGCGTGCCATTCATCGTGGTATGGAGTCCTCTGATTTTGATGTGCGCTCTGCATGCCAACCTGATGAGGCTTCGCTTTGCAATCTCGCTACGACGGTAATCGATAATGCGGCGGGCGATAACTCGCTCTTTGAACAACTGGACGCATGGCTTGCGCGCCATGGCTTTGGGGACGTAGTGGATAAGGAGGAGCCCGATGCCTAAGACACGTTTCTTTACGTGGTATCGCGTGGTGCCACTTGCCGTTATGTTCGTCTTCGGCATTATTTCGCTCGTCTACTCGTATGCACCTGCCGCCTTCTTTAAGCCTTTGTATCCGATTGACTACGAGGCGTACATAAAGCAATCGAGCATTTCGCACAATCTCGATCCGTATCTGGTGTGTGCTGTCATAAAGTCGGAATCGAATTGGGATCCCGAGGCTGAGTCGAATCAAGGCGCTCAGGGATTGATGCAGCTGATGCCCGAGACTGCCCAGGATATGATTGCCAAGGGTCTTGTCGATGGTAGCGAGTATTCAGCCGACAACCTTAACGATCCCGTTACGAACATCGAGTTTGGATGTGCGTACCTTTCGTATCTTCTAACGTATTTTAACGGGTCGACTGACAGCGCCATTGCCGCCTATAACGCCGGTATGGGCAATGTCGACGGATGGGCGCAGCAGAGTACGTCGCTTCATAATGCAATCACCTTTCCCGAGACGCAGGCGTATCTGATTCGTGTCAATAATGCCTGGGTTCGCTACAAGACCCTCTATCCCGATCGGTTCGTATAGGACTATGCCTGCCGCCTGCGTATACTGCAGATATATGAGTTAGGAGTATCCATGGCGGAATTTGAAGTTGAGCGTGTTGGAGGAGAGCTCAAACGTTTTGGCGTTGTGGGCTCTGAGGTGCCATTTAAGGTCGTGTCTCCATATGAGCCCGCTGGTTCCCAGCCTAAGGCCATTGAGTCGCTTGTGCAGGGCGTGAGGGACGGAGATCGCTATCAGGTTTTGCTGGGCGTGACTGGTTCGGGTAAGACCTTCACGATGGCTAAGACTATTGAGGCCCTGGGGAAACCGACGCTGGTCATGGCTCCCAACAAAACGCTTGCCGCTCAGCTCGCGAGCGAGCTCAAGGAATTCTTCCCTGACAACGCCGTGGTCTATTTTGTGTCGTACTACGATTACTATCAACCCGAAGCGTATGTGCCGCAAAGCGATACGTATATCGAGAAAGATTCCTCGATTAACGAAGAGGTCGAGATGCTGCGACATCAGGCGACCGCATCGCTGCTATCTCGACGCGATGTGATCGTCGTCGCATCGGTCTCGTGTATCTATGGCATTGGCTCTCCCGAGGACTATGCTGGCCTAGCTCCGAACGTCGACAAGAAGGTGCCGCTCGAGCGCGATGACTTTATCCATGCGCTTATCGATATTCAGTACGATCGCAATGACTATGACCTGGCACGCGGCACTTTCCGCGTGCGCGGCGATGTCGTCGACGTGTATCCGCCCTATGCCGAGCATCCGTTGCGGTTTGAGTTCTTTGGCGACGAGGTCGAGCTGATTGCCGAGATCGACGAGGTCACCGGCGAGATGCTGCGTGAGTACGAGGCCATTCCCGTGTGGCCGGCCTCGCACTACGTGACTGAGAAGCCTAAGGTCAAAGCGGCTCTGAAATCAATCAGCGAAGAGTGCGAGAAACGTGTGGCCGAGCTCAAGGCGACTGATAAGCTGCTCGAGGCACAGCGTCTGCAGCAGCGCACCGACTATGATCTCGAGATGCTCGAGACCATGGGTTTTTGTAACGGTATCGAGAACTACTCGCGTCATCTGGACGGTCGAAAACCGGGCGAGCCGCCGTTTACCCTGATCGATTACTTTCCTAAGGACATGCTCTGCATCATCGATGAGAGCCATGTGACGGTGCCGCAGATCCGCGGCATGCACGAAGGCGACCGCTCGCGTAAGGTGACGCTGGTGGAGCATGGTTTTCGTCTGCCTTCGGCACTCGATAACCGCCCGCTTCGTTTCGATGAGTTTGAGGCGAGGATTCCCCAGTTCATCTACGTTTCGGCCACGCCGGGCGACTACGAGCTGCGGGTTAGCCAGAATGACGTTGAGCAGATTATTCGTCCGACCGGTCTGCTCGACCCCAAGATCGATGTGCGTCCTGTTCGTGGGCAGATTGACGATCTTGAGGACGAGATTCGCGAGCGCGTTGCCCGCAAGGAGCGCGTGCTGGTGACCACGCTCACCAAGCGCATGGCCGAGGACCTGACCGATCACCTACTCGACGCTGGCATTAAAGTCAACTACATGCATTCCGATACGGCGACGATGGACCGTGTCGAGATCCTGCGAACGCTGCGCGAGGGAAAGATCGATGTTCTCGTTGGCATCAACCTGCTCCGCGAGGGTCTAGATCTTCCCGAGGTCTCGCTGGTGGCAATACTCGACGCTGACAAGGAAGGTTTCTTGCGCAATCGCCGTTCGTTGATTCAGACGATTGGCCGTGCGGCCCGTAATGCCGACGGCGAGGTCATCATGTATGCAGACGTTGTGACCGATTCGATGAAAGAAGCCATCGAGGAGACGCAACGCCGTCGCGAGATTCAGATGGCATATAACGAAGAGCATGGCATTGTGCCCAAGACGGTTCGCAAGGCCATTAACGACATTTCGAGCTTTATTGCCGAGGCCGAAAAGACTGTGGGCTCGAAGGGGCGCTCGAGAGGCGATTCGCTGGGTCACGGTGCGTTCTATACACCCGACGAAAACGGCGAGGGCGCCGCGCCGGAGACGGTGGCACCCGAGCAGACGCTTGCCGAGCAGCTGGAAGGGCTGCCGCATGACGAGCTCGTGCGGATTGTCGAGACCATGGAGGAAGACATGCGTAACGCTTCCGCCGCCATGGACTTTGAGGAGGCGGCACGTCTGCGCGATGCCGTCGTTCAGATTCGGGCGATGCTTGAGGGCGCATCTGAGGACGAAACGATCGAGCGTTTGCGTTCGCAGGCTCGCAAGGGCTCTACCTTTGCTTCGGGCAGAAAACGCCAGGGTGCACGATTCAGGAAGTAGCGAACAGGCCCCGAGTTCCCTGTGGAGCTCGGGGCCTGTGTCGTTTGGACGCGGGAGTTCGTGCGCTAGAGGTCTGCTATCAGCGCCTCAGCGCAACGGATGCCGTCGGTGGCGGCGCTCATGATGCCGCCTGCATATCCTGCTCCCTCGCCGCAAGGGTAGAGGCCTGGGGTCGCCACGGCGTGACACGTGTGATCTCGGTTGACGGTGACCGGGGAACTCGAACGCGTCTCCACGCCGGTGAGCACGGCATCGGGGCGGTCGTAGCCCCGCAGCTTTTTCCCGAGCAGGGGAATTCCCAGGCGAAGCGACTCGACGATATGCTGCGGTAGTGCCTCGTCAATTGCTGTCCAAGTCACACCGAGCGGATAGGTGGGCTTAACCTTTCCACATGCCGTGCTGGCGCGTCTAGCAAGGAAATCCCCGACGAGCTGTGCCGGCGCGTTCCAGTTGGAGCCACCCAGACGATAGGCGGCTCGCTCGCAGGCGCGCTGGAGCTCAATGCCTGCGAGCGGATCATCGCTGGGAAGGTCGTCAGGTGTGACGTTAACGAGTAGGGCGGCATTTGCGTTGCGCCCGTCGCGAGCATTGAGGCTGGCACCGTTGACGCACAGATGGCCCTGCTCGGAAGAAGCCGCGACAACCTGTCCGCCGGGGCACATGCAAAACGAGAACACGCTGCGGCCGTTGGGGAGATGGGCGACAAGCTTGTAGGGGGCTGCTCCGAGTGCCGGGTGCCCCGCCGAAGGGCCATATTGGGCACGGTCGATGTCGCGCTGTGGATGCTCGATGCGCACACCCATGGCAAAGGTCTTTTGCGCGAGGGCAACGTTATGCTCCTTGAGAAGCTCGAATACGTCGCGGGCGGAATGGCCGCAGGCGAGAATGAGGTGCTTTGTGGCGATTGTCTCGCTTGTGGTTTCTTGGGGCGGTTGGACATCGACGCCGGTGATGGCGCCGGATCCATCGGTTCGAATATTGACGAGCTTTGTTCGATAGCGGATGGTTCCACCGAGTTGCTCGATGCGCTGAGAAATGTTGGTGACGACGGTGGGGAGGATGTCGGAGCCAATGTGCGGCTTGGCGTCCCACAGGATGTCACGAGGTGAGCCCGCTTCGACGAATGTTTCAAGAATCAGCCGATGGGCAGGATTCTTGGTTCCCGTGTTGAGCTTGCCGTCCGAGAAGGTCCCTGCGCCGCCCAGGCCAAATTGGATATTGCTTTCGGGGTCGAGGATACGCTCCTTAAGAAAGAGATCAATCGCTTGCGAGCGGCGAAGTGCGGGGTCGCCGCGCTCGATGAGCAGGGGTTTAAGGCCCGCTTTAGCAAGGGTCAGGGCGGCGAAGAGGCCAGCGCAACCGGCGCCGACAACGACGGGATGCCCCTTGGGTGCATTCGGGACAGGGCTGGGGAATGAAGGAGCCTCGCCGTCTACCATGCGGATGCGCGAGCGGTCGCGCTCGGCGACGCGGTCGACCACCTCTTGCTCGAGTCGGGAGCTTGTCAGCTCAACTCGAAAGCTCAAAATAAAATGGACATCTCGCTTTTTACGGGCGTCGATTGACTTGCGATGGAGCTCAATGGCTTTAATCTGGGAATCCTCGCATCGCAGGGCTCGTTTGACGGCGCGTCTACCAATAGCAAGGCAGGCGGTTTCGTCGCCGGCCTCATCGAGTGACGCGTGGACTTGGGTGATTTCGATCATCGAGGTCTCCTTAGATGCAAGAAAGAGGCCGCCCGGTGTCCCAGACGGCCCGAATGCGTTTTGATTATAGACTGCGTGGCTATAGGCTGCTTGCAGCGCGAATACCCGAGATCCAAGCCCATGCAAGGTTGAAACCGCCGCAATCGGCATCGATGTCGAGCGCCTCGCCACAGATGTAAAGTGGGGCGTCTGCCGCGTTGCTCACGCAGAGGTTGAGAGCTGAGACGCTCTCGATGGGCACGCCGCCGCGGGTGACTTGGGCCGAACGCTCCTCTGTCGTTCCCTCGACGAGCATCTTAAAGTGCTTGAGGATTGAGACCAGATGGATGACGTCGTACGACCCGGGGTGGCACTGTTCGAATGCGGTGCAGACAACGTGAGAGAACTGCGGGGCGAGCATGCCGTCGAGCCAGCGGGGGTCGCGGGGTGAAAAGCCGCCGAGCAACTCAACTCGCTGGTTGAGCATATCGAGCAACTCGTCTTTGGAGAGGTCGGGGAAAACGTCGAGCAGAATCGTGTCACCGCGCTGGACGCGACGGGAGAGGTTAAAGGCAGCAACGCCCGAGATGCCAAAGGTTCGGAAGAGCACTTCGCCGTCTTCGCGCCAGAGCTCCTCGTGATTGCGGGTGAGCGTCAAGCGGGCGCGGACGCGCAGGCCATCCAGTGTCTTGAGCGCAGCCTGGTTGCCGAAGACCGATGCCGACACGGGGCAGAGGACGGGGTGCTGCGGTGTGAGGGGAAGATTGAACGTCTTCGCGATGTCGGCGGGGCTGCCGCCCGTAGCGATAATTACGGCCTTTGCCTGCAGCGTCTCGTTCTTGCGAGGGGTGTCGGCAAGCGCCTTCCGAAGCGAGCGGACCTCCGTTTTTCGGTCGTCGTGCTTTTTTACCTTGAGTGCTCGCGCAGGACGGTCTATTTGGAGTGTCCAGCCCTCGGGGACTTTGAATGCCGAGGCAACGTTTGCTCCACAGATCAAGGTGATACCCAGGTGATTGCAAGCGTTGAGAAGCGCATCGCGCACCGATTCGGCACGAAGGGAGCGCGGATACAGCCGGCCCTCCTCGGAGGTCGTCATGATGCCCAGCGAGGAGAAGAAACTGTCGAGCTCTTGCTCGGGCTGGGGACCCATGACGGATTCGACGAATGCGGGGCGGTTGTACCGCTGGAAATCAATTGATTCGTTGGAAAGGTTGCAGCGGCCGTTGCCGGTCGCAAGAAGTTTAAGGCCGCAGGCAACATCGCGCTCAACGATGCAGACGCTTTTGCCAGCGCGTGCGGCCGTGATGGCGGCGGCGAGACCTGCGGCCCCGCCGCCGATTACCAGGACGTCATAGAAGGCGCTCGTGTTCACTTAGGCCTCATCGGTCTCGTGCGGGGCGATGGCCTCGACGGCAGAGACGGCCTTGGGCAGCATGCCATCGGGCAGCGCGGTCTCAACCTCGCCCTTATCGCAGGCCTCGGCGAGTGACGGATTGATGGGAAGCTGGCCCAAGATGTCGAGGTTGTAGCGCTCGGCGACTTCGGGGAGCTTGCTCTTACCAAAGACCTCGATCTTCTTGCCGCAGTCGGGGCACTCGATATAGCTCATGTTCTCGACAACGCCCAGAATGGGGACGTTCATCTTCTCGGCCATGTTGACTGCCTTGGCGACGATCATCGAGACCAAGTCTTGCGGGCTCGTGACGATGACGATGCCATCGACGGGCAGCGATTGGAAAACGGTGAGCGCGACGTCGCCCGTTCCCGGAGGCATATCGACCAGCAGGTAGTCGATGGGGCCCCACGAGGTCTCGCTCCAGAATTGCCTGATGGCGCCCGCGATAACCGGGCCACGCCAAAGGACGGGATCGGTTTCGTTTTGGAGCAGCAGGTTGGAGCTCATGACCTTGACCCTGTGCTCCGAGATCTCGGGCAGCATAAGATTGCCGAGAGCATGGACATGACGCCCGCTCATACCGAACATCTTGGGAATGGAGGGGCCGGTGATGTCGGCATCGAGGATGCCGACCTTGTGGCCGTGGCGGGAAAGCTCCGTGGCGATGGCGCCGGTGACGAATGACTTGCCGACGCCGCCCTTACCGGAAAGCACGGCGATAACGCGCTTGACCTCGGACAGGGTATTCTCCTCAAATTGCGACGGCGACGTTTGCCCGCCGGCTGCCTGTGCGTGCTCGCAACCCATGTTTGACTCCTTTGTATATGTTGGGGCCGGAGCCCCGCGGTGTGACACGAGCGTCATTGTACCCTCGTTTGCCAGTGGGAGCCATTTGTGATGCGCGGCGGGCGATCGATGGCATTCGAAAGCATGGGTCGGGTATGCGACGTGCGCGTGTCGGATAAAGCAAAAGGTCTGCGAATCTTGTATTACGAACATCTGTGCGCGTTGAGTGCGCTAAACTCATCGGCAGTGTGATCTAAAGTTATAGGAGGCAAGGAGCTTCCATGTCTGATTCCTCTATCGTTATTCGCGGTGCGCGCGAGCACAACTTGCGCGATATCGATGTATCCATTCCACGCGACCAGCTCGTGGTTATTACCGGTCTTTCCGGATCGGGCAAAAGTTCGCTGGCGTTCGACACGATCTATGCCGAGGGCCAGCGCCGTTATGTTGAGAGCCTGTCGAGCTATGCTCGCCAGTTCTTGGGCCAGATGGACAAGCCCGACCTGGATTCGATTGACGGTCTGTCGCCGGCTGTATCAATTGATCAAAAGACGACATCCAAGAACCCGCGCTCGACGGTGGGTACCGTAACCGAGATTTATGACTACCTGCGACTGCTGTTTGCTCGCGTCGGTACGCCGCACTGCCCCGAGTGCGGTCGCATAATCGAGCGCCAGACGACCGATCAGGTTGCCGATAAGGTGCTAGCTGCAGGGGAGGGCCGCCGCGCGTTTGTGTTGGCGCCGGTGGTTCGTGGACGCAAAGGCGAATATGCCAAGCTGTTTGAGGACCTGCGCGCGGAGGGCTTTAGCCGCGTGCGCGTCGACGGCGAGGTTCGCTCGCTTGATGACCCTATCGATTTAGATAAGAAATTCAAGCACGATATCGAGGTCGTGGTCGACCGTATCGTGATTCGCGAGAACTCCCTGGGCCGTATTGCCGAGTCCGTTGAACAGGCTACTGCGCTGGCGCACGGCAATGTGAACGTATACTTGCTGCCCGACCGCGACGCTCCCGAGGGGACCGAAGGCGAGTTGCTGGAGTATTCGCTGGCGCTGGCGTGTCCGGAGCATGGGCACTCTATCGATGACCTTCAGCCGCGCGATTTCTCGTTTAATGCCCCTTATGGTGCGTGCCCCGAGTGCGATGGCCTGGGCTTTAAGAAGACGGTCGATGCCGAAGCGCTAATCGAAGACCCCTCGAAGTCGATCGCCGACGGGGTCTTTGGCAGCCTGTTTGGCAACTCTAACTACTATCCGCAGATTTTCGCTGCGGTCTGCAAACACTTTAAGGTGAGCGTCGATACGCCGTGGGAGGATCTGCCTCCGCGGGTGCGTCGCGCGTTTTTAGACGGCATGGGCGACCAGAAGATTTCGGTCGACTATCAAAAGCTCGATGGGCGTCGCAGCCAGTGGGACACCAAGTTCTCGGGCGTGCGCAATATTCTGTACGAGCGCTATAACGAGACGACGAATGAGAACACCAGGGCGCGCTTGGAGAAGTACATTCGCGAGGAGCCGTGCTCGAGTTGTCATGGTGCTCGTCTGCGCCCCGAGATGCTCGCCGTTACCGTAGGCGGTAAGTCCATTTACGAGGTCTGCTGCCTGTCGTGCCGCGAGTCGCTCGAGTTTTTTGAGGGCCTGGAGCTTACCGAGCGCCAACAATTTATCGGCGGGCGCATCGTTAAGGAAATCCTGGAGCGCCTGCGCTTTCTGGTCGATGTCGGACTCGACTATCTGACCCTCGACCGTGCCTCGGCGACGCTTTCCGGAGGCGAGGCCCAGCGCATTCGCCTGGCAACGCAGATCGGCGCCGGCCTCATGGGTGTCCTGTACATTTTGGACGAGCCATCGATTGGCCTCCATCAGCGCGATAACGAGCGGCTGATCAAGACACTTGAGCGCCTGCGCGATATCGGCAATACCGTCATCGTCGTCGAGCATGATGAGGATACGATTCGTGCTGCCGACTATGTGATCGACATGGGCCCCGGCGCGGGCGCGAACGGCGGACACGTGGTCGCCGCGGGAACGCCTGCCGATATCATGGCGTGCCCCGATTCGATGACGGGTGCCTACCTGACCGGCAAGCGAATGATTCGGGTTCCCGATAAGCGCCGCAAGCCCGGTCGCGGCTGCCTTAAGATCACGGGCGCCCGTGCCAACAACCTTAAAAACGTTACCGCCAAGATTGAGTTCGGTACGCTTACGGTCGTTACCGGCGTGTCGGGATCGGGCAAGAGCTCCCTGGTTACCGACACCATCGCGCCTGCCCTTACGAATGCCATTCATCGCTCGATGCGTCCCGTGGGCCCGTACAAAAAGCTCGAGGGTATCGAGTGCATCGATAAGGTTATCGACATTGACCAGTCGCCGATCGGCCGCACACCGCGTTCCAATCCCGCTACGTACATTGGCCTGTGGGATGATCTGCGCGCGCTGTTTGCGAGCACACCGGAGTCGAAGGCGCGCGGCTACTCGCCGGGACGTTTCTCCTTTAACGTGAGCGGCGGCCGCTGCGAAGCATGCAAGGGCGACGGACAAATTAAGATCGAGATGCACTTCCTTCCCGATATCTATGTCCCCTGCGAGGTCTGCGGCGGCAAGCGCTATAATCGCGAGACGCTTGAGGTCACCTACCGTGGTAAGACCATCTCTGACGTGCTCGACATGAGCGTCACCGAGGCGCTGGCTTTCTTTGGCAATATTCCTCAGATTAAGCGTAAGCTCCAGACTCTGTATGATGTGGGCTTGGGTTATGTGAGCTTGGGCCAGCCGGCAACGACGCTTTCGGGTGGCGAGGCACAGCGCGTAAAGCTCGCCAAGGAACTCCACCGCCGTCAGACGGGTAAGACGTTCTACATTCTGGATGAGCCGACGACCGGTCTCCATTTTGAGGATGTCCGCCAGCTGCTCGACGTGCTGCAGCGCCTGGTCGATGCGGGCAACACGGTTCTGGTGATCGAGCACAATCTCGATGTCATCAAGGTCGCCGACCGTCTGATCGATATGGGTCCCGAGGGCGGCAATGGCGGCGGAACCGTCGTGGTCTCGGGTACGCCGGAGCAGGTCGCGGCATGTTCGCAGAGTTACACGGGCAAGTTCTTGGCACCGCTGCTCGTGCGCGATCGTGAGCGTCAGGCACAACTCGACGCCCAGTAAAGAGACACCGTCATGCGGGAAGCGCCACCGATTCCTTTCGATTCGGTGGCGCTTCTGTGTGTCGAGATGACGTATGCGGCTACATTGGACATATACTTAGGCGTTACGTTCGAATGCGAGGAAAGGGACATGCCATGGCAAAGGCTGCAAAGACGCCGAAAACCAATGCGATGCGCGAGCTGGAAAACGCCGGCATCTCCTATATTCTCCATACGTATGAAGACGATGGCGATGAGTCGGTGGGTTTAGGCGTTGCAATTTCGGAACAACTTGGCGAGGAGCCTGGCCAGGGTTTTAAGACCTTGGTTTGCGTGGCGCCGTCCAACGAACACGTTGTGTGCTGTATTCCCGTTGCCGACGAGCTTGACCTAAAGGCCGCCGCGCGCGCCGCTGGCGAAAAGTCGCTGACCATGATGCATGTCAAGGACTTGCTTGCCGCGACGGGGTATGTCCGCGGCGGTTGCAGCCCGGTCGGTATGAAAAAACGCTTCCGGACGCTGATCGATGAGACATGCGTCCTTTGGGATACCATTTTTATCTCGGGTGGCAAGCGCGGCTATCAGCTTGAGCTTGCTCCCGATGACTTAGTTGCATTTTGCGGGGCGACGGTTGCCCCGATCACGAGAGAGGACTGAGCGATGCCGCAGGAAGAATCAAAGCGCGGAGCTCACTTTGCAAAAGGGTCGGCTCCTCAGACGCCCGCGCCCGAGGCCGCTTCGTTCGATAACGAGATTCGAAACGCCTGGTCCGCTGCCGCTGACCCGGGCGAGACGGCCGTGTACTTGCGTGCCGCCGGTGCCGGCACGGCACTTCCCCGTACGGTTCTTTCTTCGGCTCGTCCCGATGAGACGGCTGTCTTTTTGGCCGCCGCTCAATCGAGCGCCAGCGTGAAGCCGATCGCCTCCGAGGCTCCTCGTGCGCCGCGTCCCGATGAGACGGCGGTGTTTTTGATGGCAGCCCAGGGAAAGAGCACACCGCAGAGCGCTCCTGCCGCTCGTTCCGCCAAGCCCGCGGCTCATGATGATGGCGAACCGCTTCTTTCGGATGACGAATGGTCGCCGCTTGGTTCGACCGATCCCGTCGAGGGCGTGGCCATCGACGGTGATGACGACTGGGACCCTCTGTCGTTTTCTGCCCGAACCGTCGCTGCCAAAGAAGTTGACACGGTGTTTGGCGACCATGCCATATTCGATGATGATATCGTATCCGGAAACAACATGCCGAACAGCGATGACGTCGCACCTGCTGATGACGCCGTTTTGGTTGACGATCCCTTTGCGATGACCGGTTCCTTTGCCGTCGTGGACGATTTGCCGCCACAAGATGAGGTTTATGAGGACTCTCAGGACGACGTAGACGATATGGGTTCGTCGGACTACTCCACGGTTGGTCGTTCTGCTGGCCTCATGACCGTGCTGACCATCGTGTCGCGCGTCACTGGGTTTATCCGCACGTGGGCCATGGCGGCCGCCATCGGCATGTCGCTGCTCTCGTCCTCCTATCAGGTTGCCAACAACCTGCCCAACATGCTTTACGAACTCGTGATGGGCGGCATGCTCGTTACGGCGTTTTTGCCGGTGTATATGGGTGTGAGGCGCGAGCAGGGCCGCGAGGCATCGAACGAGTATGTCGGTAACCTGCTCGGTATTCTGCTTCTGCTGCTGGGCGGTATCTCGCTGCTGGGCACCGTGTTTGCTCCCGGCTTTATTTGGACGCAGTCGTTCCTTTCGGGCGATGGCGGCAGCATGGATACCGCTGCGTTCATGTTCCGCTTCTTTGCTATTCAAATTCTGTTTTATGGCTTGGGCTCGGTGTTCTCGGGCGTTCTCAACGCACACCGCGACTACTTCTGGTCGACGTTTGCCCCGGTTCTCAACAATGTTATAGTCATCGCCAGCTTTATGGGCTTTGCTCCTGTGTCTGCACAATTTGGCGGGCAGGCCGGTATTATCTTGATCGCAGCTGGTACGACCCTCGGCGTCTTTGTCCAGATGGCCTGTCAGATTCCCGCGCTTGGCAAGCATGGCGTGCATCCTCATATCCATATCGACTTTAAGGATCCCGCGCTGCGACAGACGATCGCGCTTGGTATCCCGACGCTGCTCGCCACGGTGTGCATGTTTGTCTCGACTTCCATTACCAATGCCGCCGCGCTGGTGGTGCAGCCCGAGACCGGCCCTTCCGTTATCGCATATGCGCGCCTGTGGTACACATTGCCCTATGCGCTGATCGCCGCCTCGCTTTCGACGGCACTCTATACCGAACTCTCTCACGATGCGCAGGAGAAGGATTACGACAGCGTCCGCACGGGTATTTCGCGCGGTGTCGCCCAGATGCTCTTCTTCCTGATTCCGTTTGCGATGTATCTGATCGTCTTCGCCCGTCCGCTCAACATGATCTACTGCGCCGGCAAGTTCGATGAATCCGGTGTGGCGCTGGTGTCGGAGTTCCTTATCTATCTGGCACTTTCCCTGCCGCTCTACGGCGTGGTCGTGCTGATGCAGAAGAGCTTCTCGGCCCTGCTCGATATGAAACCTTATAGCCGCTATTGCCTGTACTCCGCTATCGGTCAGGCCGGTTCGGTGCTGCTGTTTGGCGTGGTGCTGGGCTACGGTATGCCGGCAATTGCGCTTTCGTACGTCGTTGACTACGTGGTCTTGGTCGGATGCTCACTGTGGTGGCTGCGCCGTCGTCTGCATGGCCTTCAGGTCAAGTCCATCCTGCATGGCGGTTTCTTCGGCCTGTTGTTCGGTGGCTTGGGCGCTGCCGCGGGCACCGGCGTCATGTGGGCACTTGAGCACTTTGTCGGAGCGCTTGGCAGCTCGATCCTCATTACTCTGGGCTACGTTTGTGTCGCAGGCGTCGTCTCGCTCGCTGTAACTTTTGGTCTTGCCTTCGTCTTTAAGATGCCCGAGGTCTCGGCGCTGCTTCGTCGCAAGTAGGTGCGCGTGGCAGGTCACGACAACATTCCAACACTTGCCGAGCAGGTTTCGCGCGTTCCCACGCAACCCGGCTGCTACCTTTGGAAAGATGCCAAGGGCGATGTCATCTATGTGGGCAAGGCAAAAAACCTGCGTGCCCGTATGCGTCAATACGTGACGCTGCAGGACGAGCGTCAAAAGATTCCGCTCATGATGCAGCTGGTGGCGAGCTTCGACTATATCGTGGTGGAGACCGAGCACGAGGCATTGGTGCTCGAGCGCAATCTGATTGGCCAGTACCATCCGTACTTTAACGTCGATCTCAAAGACGATAAAAGCTATCCCTTTATCGCCATTACCAAGAGCGACTTGTTTCCGGCTATTAAATACACGCGAGAGCGTCATAAACCGGGAACGCGCTATTTTGGCCCCTATACCGATAGCCGTGCGGCGCGTGAGACCATCGATACGCTACGCAAGGTTATTCCTATTTGCTCGGCATCCTGTGCGGAATGGCGCCGCTGCCGACGCATCGTCGAATCTCATAAGGGCGAAGAAGACATCGTTAATATGATTTGCGCGCAAAACGGGCGTCCCTGCTTTGACTACCATGTCGGGCGCGGGCCGGGCGCATGCGTCGGCGCGATTTCCCCTGCCGACTATGCCAAGAACGTCAAGCGTGTCGAACGTTTCTTGTCGGGCCATCGCAAGGACGTCGTCGACGAGCTTACGTCCGAGATGACGGAGGCAGCCGAGGCACTCGATTTTGAGCGTGCGGCGCGCGTCAAGCGTCGTCTGGAAGTCATTAGGGGCCTGGACGATCGCCAACAGGTCGTTTTTCCATCAAGCGTCGATATCGACGTCATCGGCTTCTATCGCGAAGAGACTATCTCTGCCGCGTGTGTCTTTGTCGTTCGCGAGGGCCGAACGGTTCGAACTTGCGAGTTCATCCTCGATAAAGGCCTGGATGTCGACGAGGAAGAGCTTCAATCGGGCTTTCTTAA
This sequence comes from uncultured Collinsella sp., assembly GCA_900541785.1. Classification (GTDB taxonomy): domain Bacteria; phylum Actinomycetota; class Coriobacteriia; order Coriobacteriales; family Coriobacteriaceae; genus Collinsella. Next base: position 25,492 of record UQKY01000016.1, on the reverse strand, counting down.
GCGCTATTACGACGAGACGGCTGATATTCCAGCCGAGATCAATCTTTCTGTCGAGCTTGAGGATGCCGAAGCGTTGGGGGAGTGGCTTGCGGGCAAGCGCGAACGCTCTTGCCATCTCCATAGGCCGCAGCGCGGCGAAAAGCACCGCCTGCTCGATATGGCTTCCAAAAATGCACGCCATGCCCTCATGCGCTACATGATGCGCACGGGATATGCTGACGATCGCACCAATCAGGCGCTCCTGGAGCTCGAAAGCGCGCTGGCGCTGCCTGCGCCGCCGTTGCGCATCGAGTGCTTCGATATCTCGACGTTGCACGGCACCTTTACTGTCGCTTCGATGGTGGTATTTACCAACGGCCGTGCCGACAAGGGCCAGTATCGTCGCTTTAAAATTCAGGCCGAATTAGACGAGGCGAACGACTTCGTATCGATGTCCGAGGTTCTGGGGCGTCGCTATGCTCCCGAGCGCATGGCGGACGAGCGCTTTGGCTCGCGCCCCGATTTGCTCGTTGTCGATGGCGGCAAGCCGCAATTGACCGCTGCAATTAAGCAACTTGAGGCGCTCGGCCTCGATATACCAGTTTGTGGCTTGGCAAAGGCCGATGAGGAGGTTTTCGTGCCGTGGGACGAGACTCCCGTCGTGCTGCCGACCGGCTCCGCTTCGCTTTACCTGATCAAGCAGGTTCGCGATGAATCCCACCGATTTGCGATTACGTTCCACCGCGAGTTGCGCGATAAGGCTATGACGGTTTCGGTGCTTGACGACGTTCCGGGCGTGGGGCCCACCAGAAAACGTGCCATAATGCGCCATTTTGGCTCGATGAAGCGTTTGCGCGCGGCAAGCGAGCAGGAGATTGCAGAAGTTCGAGGCGTTCCGGCCGATGTCGCCAAAGCGGTCCACGAGGCACTTGTTGCATGGAATGCCGAGCGCGCCCAAGCATCGGCCAACCGTTCCGAAAGCTAAACGCGCTTCTAAACAACTGATATACATGATTGGCCGATTTTCAATCATTTATTTCGCGGCGATTACCTGTCGATTTCGAGTTTTATTAACGCTAAAACGTTTGACTAGCCATGGTGAATAACCCTGCTATCCTGCGGGTTGACGAAGACTGATATCTCACCTCGTCGATATATACTGTCTGGCGAATCGTTTGTCAATGAATTCGGTGAACGGTAGTAAATACCGTTCAAGCGTATGTATGTATCGGTCGCCGAGCGCGGCACCTCAGTTGGGTTCATCAGTAGGTAAGGTATATATCGTCCGCAAGTTGCGCGGGAGCAAGTCTAGGTGCTCCCGGGTAAGATTCTCTATTGATAGGAGAAGACATGGCCATCATCAACAAGGGTATGTCCAGGCGTTCGTTCCTCGGCCTCACCGGCAGCGTCGCTGCTGTCGCAGGGCTTGGTCTCACCGGCTGCGGTGGCAGCTCTAGCGACGAGGGTTCCGCTTCCGGTTCCACCGATTCCGCCAACCGTGGCGGCGGCGTGATCACCGCTGGTTCCGCTTACGCTCCGTCCAGCTTCGACCCCGCCAGCACCGGCTCCGCTGTGGGCCTGGGTGCTAACTGGCACGTCGTCGAGGGCCTCTACGGCATCGATTACCACGACTACAGCACCTTCAACGAGCTCGCCACCGACGATCCCAAGTCCGTGGACGACACTACCTTCGAGGTCACCATCCGTAAGGATGCCAAGTTCTCCGATGGTACCGAGGTCACTGCTGACGACGTCGTTGCCTCCTACACCGCTTGCGCTGCTTCCGCTACCTATGCTCCGTTCTTCCAGCCCTTCGAGTCCATCGAGGCCAAGGACGCCAGCACCGTAACGGTCAAGACCAAGGTCCCCAACTTCTCCCTGCTCAAGGATCGTCTGGCCATCATCCGCGTTACCCCGGCTACCCAGTCCGAGGAGGATCGCGCCAAGCAGCCGATCGGTTCGGGCCCCTGGATGTACGACTCTATCTCCGATACCGAGATCACCCTGGTTCCCAACCCCGAGTACAACGGTGAGTATGCTGCCGAGGATAAGAAGATCCAGTACAGCATCCTGACCGACCCCACCGCTCGCGTTACCGCTCAGCAGGAGGGCTCCACGCTCGTTATGGAGCTCGTCACCGCTGACGCCGTCGACCAGCTCGAGAGCGCCGGCTGCAAGATCGATAACGTCCAGGGCTTCGGCACCCGCTTCATCATGTTCAACGTCGCCAAGGAGCCTTGGAACAACGTCAAGGTCCGTCAGGCCGTCATGTACGCGCTCGACACCGAGAAGATGATCACCAACACCTTCGCCGGCCTTGCCACCGCTGCCAGCTGCTACCTGCCCAAGAGCTTCACCAACTATCATGAGGCTTCCACGGTGTACAAGACTGACGCCAAGAAGGCCAAGAAGCTCATTGAGGAGTCTGGCATCACCCCGGGCGCCATCACCCTGCGCACTACCGACAACGAGCAGATCAAGGGCATGGCCGCTCAGGTCAAGAACGACCTCGACGCTCTCGGCTTCGATGTGACCATCCAGACCGATACCTCGCCGGCCACCTACGCTGCCATCGACGGCGGCGAGGCCTACGATATCCTCCTTGCCCCTGGCGATCCGTCCTGCTTCGGCGCTGACCCCGACCTGCTGCTCAACTGGTGGTACGGCGACAACGTCTGGATGCAGACCCGTTGCCCGTGGAAGGAGTCCGCTGAGTGGGAGAAGCTCCACGGTCTCATGGACGAGGCTCTTGCCGCCGAGGGCGACGAGCAGCAGAAGAAGTGGAACGAGTGCTTCGACATCATCGCCGACAACGCTGTTCTGTACCCCGTTGTCCACGTCAAGACCGTCTCCGCTTCCTGGGACGATCCGTCCACCGCGCCCAACGGCGAGGCCCTCGATGGCTTCAAGGGCATCGGCACGACGAGCATGTCCTTCAGGGGCGTCGCGACCGTCAAGGCCTAAGACTCGCTTGAGTCATATGTAGGGCGTCGGTCGTAAGGCAACGTCCTCATAGTTGAAACAAAGACCCGGGCGGCCTCGATGTCGCTCGGGTCTTGTAATGAGTATCCATACTCATATACCAGTTGGTCCTACCGACAAAAGAAAGGGGAGAGAACGTGAACAACTTTCTACGTTTGATTGGAAGGCGTCTCGTGGCGCTGCCGATCATGGCATTGGGCGTCACCGTCCTGGTGTTCTTCCTTATGTCGTTCTCCAAGACCGACCCCGCCTATACGGCGTTGGGTGACGGTGCCTCGCCCGAGGCGGTTGCCGAGTACCATGAGAAGTATGGTCTGGACGACCCCTGGCCCGTGCGCTACGTGCGCTATATGGGCGATCTGATCCATGGTGACATGGGCACTTATGGTGCTGCTCGCAACTCCGTTGCCAAGCGCATCTCCACGGCCCTGCCCGTCACGATGCAGCTGACCTTTATCGGTCTTGCCATCGGCGCGGTCGTCTCGTTTTTGCTCGGCGTCATCGCGGCACTGTATCGCGATAAATGGCCGGACCAAGTGATCCGCGTCTTCTCTATCGCCGGCTTGGCAACCCCGTCGTTCTGGCTTGCCGTTCTGTTGATTCTGCTGTTCTCTTCCTACCTTAAGGTGCTTCCGGCGTCCGGTGCTCTGCCTCACTTCACCACCAACCCGGCTGGCTATCTGGGACGTATGATCATGCCCGCTATCGCTCTGGCATTCCCGCTGACGGGCCAGATGACTCGTATCGTGCGTACGGCCATGGTTGAGGAGCTCGATAAGGACTATGTCCGTATGGCTCGCGGCGCCGGCGTTCCCGAGAAGGTCGTCGTCGGCATCAACGTCTTGCGCAACGCGCTGATCACCCCGGTCACCACCCTCGGTCTTAAGATCGGCTACCTCATGGGCGGTGCTGTCGTCATCGAGGTCATCTTCAACCTCCCCGGCATGGGTACTGCGATCCTGCAGGGCGTTCAGGGCAATGAGGCGAACCTGGTTCAGGGCGTCGTCATCGTCGTTGCTCTTGCCTTCATCATCATCAACATCGTGGTTGACATGCTCTACCTGCTCATCAACCCGCGCATCAGGACGGTGTAGATTATGGTAAAGATTCGAGAGAAGCAAACCGAGCAGCTCGAGAAAGCTGCCTCCAAGGGGCTCAAGCTCGGTGGCTGGAAGAAGATGACGCTGTCTTCTAAGATTGCCGCCGTCGTGCTGGTGCTGGTCGCCCTGACCGCGATTCTGGCGCCCCTTCTTGCCCCCTATAGCCCGGTCGAGATTTTCACTGCTCGCCAGGCTCCCGGCAATGGATTTATCTTCGGTACCGACGATAAGGGTCGCGACATTCTGTCGCGCATGCTCTACGGTGGTCGTTACTCGCTGATCATCGGCTTTGGCGCCACTGCCATGGCTCTGGTCTGCGGCTCGGTCGTGGGCGCCCTCGCGGCAGTTTCGCGCAAGTCCGTTTCCGAGGCGATCATGCGCATCCTGGACATCATCATGTCCATCCCGGGCATCGCCCTCGCTGCCGTCTTCGTCTCCATCCTGGGCAATTCCGTGCCGTCGATCATCTTCGCCATCGGCTTTATGTATACTCCGCAGATTGCCCGTATCGTGCGCGCCAACATCGTGTCCGAGTACGGCGAGGACTATGTCCGCGCGGTCATCGTTTCCGGCGCCAAGGCTCCGTGGATTTTGATCAAGCATGTTCTGCGTAACTGCATCGCCCCGATCATGGTCTTCACCGTTACCCTGGTCGCCGACGCCATCATCTTCGAGGCCTCGCTGACCTTCATCGGCGCTGGTATCCAGGAGCCCACCGCTACCTGGGGCAACATCCTCGCCGACGCTCGCGGTGGCGTGCTCGCTGGCCGTTGGTGGCAGGCGCTGTTCCCGGGCCTGGCCATCATGATCACCTGCCTGGCGCTCAACATCCTCTCCGAGGGCATTACCGACGCCATGGCCGCTGCTCCCTCCGCCGCCCTGGATCCGACCGACTCCTCCAAGCGCCGCGAGGCCGACCTGTTGGTCTCCGACCCCGTTCGCGCCTACAAGGAGCAGGCTCAGTCCCTGTCCGCCCGTCTTGGCGCTCTGCGTGATGTCGAACTCAAGCGTAACGACCGCCATGTGCCCGATGAGTCCGTTGAGCCGATCCTTTCGGTCCGCGATTTCTGCATCCAGTTTGAGCACCACGGTGACATCAACGTCGTCGACCACGTTAACTTTGACGTCCGTCCCGGCCAGACCATGGGCCTGGTAGGCGAGTCCGGCTGCGGTAAGTCCATCACCACGCTGGCCATCATGGGCCTGACCGACGATGACGAGCATCTTTCCGGTGAGGTTCTCTGGGAGGGCCGCGACCTGCTCAAGATGAGCAAGAAGGAGTGGTTCGGCCTGCGCGGTACCGATATCGCCATGGTCTATCAGGACGCCCTGTCCTCGCTCAACCCCTCCATGCTCATTTCCGCTCAGATGAAGCAGCTCACCAAGCGTGGCGGCACCCGTAGCGCCGAGGAGCTCCTGGAGCTCGTGGGCCTCGACCCCAAGCGTACGCTCGAGAGCTATCCGCATGAGCTTTCCGGTGGTCAGCGTCAGCGCGTTCTGATCGCTATGGCCCTTACCCGCGACCCCAAGCTGGTCATCTGCGACGAGCCCACGACCGCTCTGGACGTTACCGTCCAGAAGCAGGTCATCAAGCTGCTTAACGACCTTCAGGCCAAGCTCGGCTTTGCCATGATCTTCGTTTCGCACGACCTGGCACTGGTCGCCGAGGTCGCTCATAACATCACGGTTATGTACGCCGGTCAGGTTATCGAGCAGGCGCCCACCAAGGAGCTGCTCACCAACCCGATCCACGAGTACACTCGCGGTCTTCTGGGTTCCGTCCTGTCCATCGAGAGCGGTTCGGGCCGCCTGCACCAGGTGCCCGGCGCCGTTCCGAGCCCGCGCGATTTCCCCAAGGGCGATCGCTTCGCACCTCGCTCGAGCCATCCGCGCATTGGCCTGGACACCCGTCCGGTCTTCAAGCGCGTGCCCGGCACCGAGCACTTCTATTCCGAGCTCCCCGATGAGGTGCTCAAGGCAAATGGTTTGACCCCTCACGCGGAGGTGATGTAGATGAGCGAGACCGCAGTCAACGGCGTCGAGCCGATCATCTTCCTTGATGACGTCCACGTCACCTTTAGGACCCGTACCGGCTCGATTCTGCACCCCAACCTGGTTCACGCCGTCCAGGGTGTAACGATTAAGCTCATGCCCGGTCAGACGATCGGCATCGTCGGCGAGTCCGGTTGCGGAAAGTCCACCACCGCCAACGTCATGTGCGGCCTGCAGGCCCCCACGAGCGGCAAGGTCTACTTTAAGGGCAAGGACGTTACCAAGCGTACCGCCGAGGACCGTCGCCACATGGGTCGCGTCATCTCGGTCGTGTTCCAGAACCCGGCCACGGCGCTCAACCCCCGCATGGTCGTTCGCGAGCAACTGCTCGACCCCATGCGCGTCCACAACCTGGGTACCGAGGCCGAGCAGGAGAAGCGCGTCAAGGAGCTCTTGGAGCTCACCGGTCTGCCCAGCTCCGCCGCCGAGGTTCTTCCCGGCCAGCTTTCGGGCGGCCAACGCCAGCGCGTCGCAATTGCCCGTGCCCTGTCGCTGAACCCCGATGCTATCATCGCCGACGAGCCCACCTCGGCTCTGGACGTTTCGGTCCGCGCGCAGATTCTGAACCTGCTGACCGACCTTAAGAAGGAGCTCGGCCTTGCCATGGTGTTCATCAGCCATGACATCCAGACGGTCCGCTATATCTCTGACGACATCATCGTTATGAATGGCGGCAAGATCGTCGAGCAGGGCGAGGCCAAGCAGGTCTTCCAGCACCCTCAGGACCCCTACACCAAGATGCTGCTCGGCGCTGCGCCGTCGCTGCTGCATCCCAAGCTCGGCGAGTAGCCTCGCTTTCCCTCCCGTGCGCCCGGTTCCCTTGCCGGGCGCACCTTCGTTGCGATTTCGAAAGGTTGGGTTCACGAGCCATGCCAAGTGCTCAAGAGCTACAACAGCAATTTGGTGAATATCGAGGCGCTATGCCCCGTCCATCGGATTTCAATCTCTTTTGGAAGGACCGCATGGCCGAGGCCGACGCCGTCGAGCTCGACTACGCGATTGAGGCGGCTTCAGTTGCGGATTCCGCGACCTGTCGTTTTTTCGACCTCTGGTATACCGGCATGTGTGGTGCACGCCTGCATGCCAAGTACCTCAAGCCGGTCTCGGAGGAGCCCATGCCGCTGGTGCTTCAGTTCCATGGATATCCGGGTGCGAGCCGCAGCTGGTTTGAGCAGGCGTCGTTTGCGGGCATGGGCATGGCGCTCATCGCCCTCGACTGCCCCGGCCAAGGAGGCCCCTCCGAGGACATTGGTGGATTTGAGGGTACGACGGTCGCGGGCCATATCGTCGCCGGTATCGACGGCGACCCGGCCAACCTTTACTATGTTCGCCTACATCAGGATATCCGCATTCTGTGCCGTATCGTTCGCGAGCTCGAGGGCATCGATCTTGCCCGCGTGTATGTGAACGGCGCATCGCAGGGTGGCGGTTTGGGTATTGCGACCTGCGCGCTTAACAGCGAGCTTATCAATCGCGCCGCCATCCTCTATCCCTTCTTATCGGACTTCCGCCTGGTTTGGGATCTGGACGCCGACGATATTGCCTACGAGGGCCTGCGCTATTGGTCGCGCTGGTTTGACGAGGACTCGACCCGTATTGAGAAGGCCTATGCCAAGCTGGCGTACTTCGATTCCAAGAATTTTGCCCCCATGGTCAAGTGCCCCGTGCTGTTTGGCACGGGTACGGCCGATATCGTCTGTCCGCCGGCAACGCAGTTTGCGGTGTACAACAACCTGACCTGCGATAAGCGTCATGAGTTCTTTGAGGGCTTTGGCCACGAGGAGATTCAGGACTTTGATGATCTGATCATTCCGTTTTTCTGTGAGGGAGGGGAGGCTCATGTCTAAGTGCGAGAGCAATATCGATGAGCTGATTGTCCCCGAGCTTGCGGGGATTGCTGGAACGGTTTCGTCAAGGCTCGCAGAATATCGGGACTGGCACGGTGATGTCCAAGCAGTTGTTTCTGATTTAGAGACATGCGCTTCGAATCTTGAGACTCAAGGTCTGGCCATTACGGCGATTGACTTTGTTAACCCCTGCGCCCGTTACTCGGAGGTTTCCTTTGAGCTCGGTAACCATGCGGTCCACGCTCGTTTGATTGAGCCTGTTGGTCGTGCCCGAGTATCTGAGCGCGTGCCGCTGTGCCTGATGTTCCACGACATCGATCGGCCTGTGCGCGGCTGGCATCACATGACGAGGTTTGCCGCCATGGGATATGCCGTCCTCGCGCTGGATGACGGTGTTGCTGGTACGGACGACCTGCAGCAGGGGATTACCTCGCCTGCTTTTGTCGAGCGCGTCCGTTGGGGCTGCGCGTTGGCGAAGGTTGCGCGCAATCTTGATGGCATGGACCCCGACCGCATCTTTGCATGGGGCGAGGGCCTTGGCGGCGGAGTCGCGCTGGCGGTTTCTGCTCTGGACGAGCGGGGCCTTGCCTGCACGGCGGTTGCCAATCCAATCCCCGGTGGCCTCGAGGCTCTGTCGTCTCGGGTGCGCGGATCGGTGCTCATGGGCACATCGCTTATGGACGCCGTGAGCGATCCCAAGGGTCAGTTTGCCGTATTCAACGGTCTTGAGTGTGACCGAAGGCATATCATTTATGCCAAATACGCTCACGAGCGCATCAATGCGTTCGAAAACGAAGTCGTCGACTTCTTTAACCAAACGTTCTACCCGTGTTCTTTGGCCTAGACGGCCTGGACACTGCCAACAAGAGTGGGTGGCATAGGGCCGCCCGCCAGACAACTAAGGAGATTCTTGTGGCAACTCAGAAATTCACCGGCGTTATCCCTCCCGTCGTTGTTCCCGATACCGAAGACCACCAGCTCGACGTTGCCTCCTTTGAGCGCAGCATCAACCGCATGATCGATGCCGGCGTCGATGGCCTGTTCTTCCTGGGCTCCTCGGGCGAGGTCGTCTTCTCCACCGACGAGCGCCGTCGCCAGATTGTCGCCGAGGCCGTGCGCATCGTCGACCACCGCGTTCCCGTTCTGGTTGGCATCATCGACACCGAGACCGAGCGCATGATCGAGCACGGTAAGGTCGCCCAGGAGCTGGGCGCCGATGCCCTCGTCGCCACCTGCCCGTTCTATGCCCTGCAGGGCATGACCGAGGTCGAGGAGCACTTCCGCATCCTGCACGAGGAACTCGACCTGCCCATCTTCGCCTACGACATCCCCGTGTGCGTCCACACCAAGCTCCCTTGGAAGCTCCTTGCCAAGCTCGGCGCCGAGGGCGTCCTGGCCGGCGTCAAGGATTCCTCGGGTGATGACATCTCGTTCCGCTACCTCGTTCAGGAGAACGAGAAGAACGGCCACCCGATGAGCATCCTCACCGGTCACGAGGTCGTCGTCGACGGTGCTTACCTCGGCGGCGCCGACGGTTCCGTCCCGGGTCTCGCCAACGTTGAGCCCGAGGGCTACGTGCGTCAGTGGAAGGCCGCTCAGGCCGGCGACTGGGCTACCGTCAAGGCCGAGCAGGATCGCCTCAACGAGATTTCCCACATCTGGGATGTCACCTCGGGCGTCCAGGGCTATGCCGGTGGCGTCGGCGCCTTCAAGACCGCTATGAACCTCATGGGTATCTTCGACAGCCCGACCATGCCGCGCCCGGTGAAGGCCATGACCGGCGAGAACGTCGAGGCGATTAAGAAGGTCCTCCAGGACAACGGTCTCCTGTAAAGCTTCTCCAGTCACCCGATCTTGGGGCTCAAGTGGTCGGGCGTGACCCATTAGGTCAACGCCCGACCACTTTCACCCCAACCTCGGGCACCTGGGAAACCTTTACCGTGCGGCGGGGTTAATTCCGACCGCATTTCCTGTAGTTGTTTTTTATCTCCGAAGGAGAGCGACATGGAGAACAAGTACGTCTGCTCTGTCGATATCGGCGGAACTAAGATCGCGACCGCCATTATGGAGTACCCGGCTGACGGCAGCGTGCCCCATCCCGTTTTTGAGGCCGAGGTTCCTACCGAGGCCCAGGAGGGCGGTGAGGCCGTCTTCCAACGTATCGAGGCGTCCATCAAGGCCGCTCTTGAGGCGAATCCCGATGTCGAGGTCCTCGGTGTCGGTATCGGTGCCGCAGGCGTCGTCGATCCCAAGACGGGCGCCATCGCGTATGCCAACGAGATTATGCCCGGCTGGTCCGGCGTTCAGTTGGGACCGCGTCTGCGCGAGGACCTTGGTCTCCCCGTTGCCGTTGTGGGCGACGTGCAGGCTCATGCTCTGGGCGAGGCCCACTGGGGCGTCGGCAAGGGCAAGTTCTCCGTCTTGTGCCTGGGCATCGGCACGGGCATCGGCGGCGCATATGTCGAGAACGGCCGCGTGATGCAGGGCTTCCATGGTGCTGCCGGTCATATGGGCCACATCGAGTGCTCGGCTGCCGCCGGCATTCCCTGCGCCTGCGGACGTTCTGGTCATCTTGAGTCGGTTGCTTCGGGCACTTCCATTGGTCGTATGTACGATGAGCGCTTTGGTCGCGTCGACCCCAGCCGTCCTTCGGTCGGTCGCGATGTGAACGACCTGTGCCGTGCGGGCGACGCAAAGGCGACCGAGGTCATCCATGACGCCGGCTTTGCGCTGGGTGCCAGCTTGGGCTCGCTCGCTAACATTCTGGACCCTGAGGTCATCGTGCTTTCGGGCGGCGTGATTCACCAAGGTCCCGATTGGCGTTCGCAGACGTGGAAGGATTCGGTGCATGAGGGCTATGCCAGCCAGGCGCTCGATCCGCTTCAGGACACGCCGATCCTTATCGGTTCTCTGGAGGGTGATGCTCCGCTCATCGGTGCCGCCGAACACCTTCTTGCATCGTTGAAGTAAACATAACTACCAAGTGCGCCTTCTGAGGTGCCGCAGATTGACGTGAAAGAGGAGCGAAGCGTACTTCGGTACGCGAGCGACGGTTTGAACGTCAAGGTGCGGTGTCTCAGAAGGCTGTTTTGAGAAAGGTTGAGTCGAACATGACCGTCGATCCTTTGATTCAGTCCCTGAAGGGCAAACTCGTCGTGAGCGTTCAGGCCTATATGGGCGAGCCGCTTCGTACGCCCGAAACCATGGCTCAGATGTCTCGCGCCTGCGAGCTTGGCGGTGCCGCCGCTATTCGCTGCCAGGGTCTTGCCGACATCGCCGCCATTAAGGGCCGCTGCGAGGTCCCCGTCATCGGCTTGTGGAAGGATGGTCACGAGGGCGTCTACATCACGCCGACGCTGCGCCACGCTCGCGCCTGCGTTGCTGCGGGTGCCGATATCGTGGCGATTGACGCCACCGATCGCCCGCGTCCCGATGGCAAGACCGTCGAGGACACCTTCCGTCCGCTGCACGAGGAGGGCGTGCTCCTGATGGCCGACTGTGCCACCATCGAGGATATTCGTCGTGCTGTCGACATGGGCTTCGACCTGGTGTCCACCACGCTTTCTCATGGTGTTGCCGCTATCGACTGCACCATGGCCGATGGCCCCGATCTGCCGCTCCTGCGTCAGGCGACCGAGGAATTCCCCGGTCTTCCCATCATCTGCGAGGGCCGCGTGCACACGCCCGAGGAGGCCCGCGCCGCGATTGATGCGGGCGCCTGGGCCGTTGTCGTTGGCACCGCCATCACGCACCCCACGAGTATTACAAGTTGGTTCAAGGCTGCGCTTGAGGCGTAAGACAGGCCTCGTATCCGCTTGGGGCGGTATACTCAATAAAGGCAATTGATCGCGCGGGATCCGCTGGCCGGGTCCCGCGCTTGTTTTAGGAGGCACACATGCAAAAGGGAGATGCCATGGATGCGGCGGAGCGCTCGGAGCGCATCCCCGATATCGTCATCATCACCGGAATGTCCGGATCGGGCCGAACGCAGGCCATGCATGTGTTCGAGGACATGGGCTATTTTTGCATCGACAACTTGCCTCCGCGTCTGATCGCCCAGCTTGCCGAACTCGTCGGCATCAACACGGGCGTGGGCAGGCATCTTGCCGTCACCTGCGACCTGCGCAGCCAGGGCTTGTTCGATGAGCTGCTCGATGCCGTTGCCGCGCTCGAGGAGCGCGAGATGAGCTGTGACATCGTGTTTCTCGAGGCCTCTGACGAGGTGCTGATCCGTCGTTATAGCGAAAACCGCCGCCGCCACCCCATTGCCAAGCCGGGGGAGACTACGGCCGATGCGATTCAGCGCGAGCGCCTGCAGCTGCAGGGCGTGCGCGATCGAGCCGATATGATCATCGACACGAGCCGTCTGCGCACCTCTGCCCTGCGCAACAAATTGCGCATGGCGTTCTCCGAGCTGTCCGACCAGCAGCTCATGGACGTTCACGTGTTCTCGTTTGGCTTTAAGCACGGCATGCCCGTCGAGGCGGACATTATGATCGACGTTCGCTTCCTGCCCAATCCGTTCTACGATCCCGAGATGCGCACCATGACCGGTCTCGATAAGAAAGTGTCCGACTTTGTTCTGGACCATCCCAAGACCCAGGAGTTCTGGAAGGCCTGGACGCAGCTGCTCGATACGGTCATGCCCGGCTATATCGCGGAGGGCAAGCCACAGCTTTCTATTGCCATCGGCTGCACGGGCGGTCAACACCGCAGCGTTGCCATCGCCGAGGCCACGGCACGTTATTTGGAAGGCGCCCAATATCACGTGAGCATTTCCCATCGCGACCTGTCGCGCGCCAACACGAAAGCATAGGCCTGCATGTCGTTTACCGCCGAGGTGCGTGACGAGCTCGCGCGCTGCGAACCCGAATGTGAATACTGCGATTTGTCGACGCTTGCCGCCCTGACGCGTGTGAGCGGTACACTTTCGCTGGCCGGCTCCGGGCGGTATCGTTTGACGGTCGCGACCGAGACGGGTGCCGTCGCGCGCACGATGATCACACTGACGCATCGCATTCTTAAGCTCAAAACGGAATTCACCGTTCGTAAATCGGTCTTGCATAAGGTCCGTAACTATCTCATTACCCTGCCCGATCAACCCGACCTGGACAAGGCTCTGGTGCTGCTGGGCATTCTAGACCGCAGGGGAGGGCTCGTCGCTGGTGTTCCCCGGCACATCGTTGCCCGTCCCTGCTGCAGGCTTGCCTACATCCGCGGCGCGCTCATCGCCGGCGGTTTCGTGGCCGATCCACGCGGCGATTTTCATTTGGAGATTGCGGTGCAGGGCGAGCAATATGCCAAGGGACTTTGCGATTTGTTGGAGCAGATTGGGGTCCATGCGCGTGTTAATGCACGGCGCGGATCCTTTGCTGTCTACATTAAGAGCGCCGAGGAGATCGAGCAGCTCCTAAAGCTGGTCGGCGCCAAGCGCAGCGTTGCCGAGATCGAGGAAGCGCGCGCGGTCAAATTGGTTAAGAACGACGTAAACCGTCGCGTGAATGCCGAACTGGCCAATCAGACCAGAAGTGCGGGTGCCGCCCAGCATCAGCTTGCGTTGATCGATGAGCTCGAACAGCGGGGTTTGCGCGACACGCTTCCGGACGCCTTGGCAGTCTTTTGCGACCTGCGCGAGCGCTATCCCGATCTGTCGCTGCGCGATCTGGGCGAGATGGCTGACCCTCCCTTGTCGAAGTCTGCCCTGTACCATCGCGTTTTGAGGCTTGAAAAGCTCATTGAAGCAAACAAGTAGTTTGAAGTATCGACTTATATACGGATTTAGCTGCTATTTTATTCTTTAAAACGTTTTAACGTAAATTTGATTTTCAATTTCGAGCATTCTCGTGAAATTCAAGTCAAAAAAAAGGTATATTAGGCGAGTGGTTAGTTTGTGGGCCTCAACGGCGGGCGCTGTAGCTCGCGGGGGCCTTACGAAAGGAGACACAATGGCAGTAAAGGTTGCTATTAACGGCTTCGGTCGCATCGGTCGTCTGGCTTTCCGTCAGATGTTCGGTCATGAGGGCTCCGAGATCGTCGCTATCAACGACCTCACCTCTCCCGATATGCTCGCTTACCTGCTGAAGTACGACTCCACGCAGGGCAACTACGCTCGCGATCACGAGGTCGTTGCTGGCGAGGATTCCATCACCGTTGACGGCAAGGAGATCAAGATCTACAAGGAGGCCGACGCCAACAACCTGCCTTGGGGCGACCTCGACGTCGACGTCGTTCTCGAGTGCACCGGCTTCTACACCAGCAAGGCTAAGGCTCAGGCCCACATCAACGCTGGCGCCAAGAAGGTCGTCATCTCCGCTCCGGCCGGCAGCGATCTGCCCACCATCGTGTACAACGTCAACCATGAGACGCTGACCGCTGAGGACAACATCATCTCCGCTGCTTCCTGCACCACCAACTGCCTTGCCCCGATGGCCAAGGGTCTCAACGACTTCGCTCCCATCGTGTCCGGCATCATGACCACCATCCACGCCTTCACCGGCGACCAGATGCCGCTCGACGGCCCGCAGCGCAAGGGCAACTTCCGTCGCTCCCGCGCCTGCTCCGAGAACATCGTCCCGAACACCACGGGCGCTGCCAAGGCCATCGGCCTGGTTCTCCCCGAGCTCAACGGCAAGCTCATCGGTGCCGCCCAGCGCGTCCCGACGCCGACCGGCTCGCTGACCAACCTCTACGCCGTCGTTGACAAGAAGGTCACCGTCGACGAGGTCAACGCTGCCATGAAGGCCTACGCCGAGACCATCCCCGATACCTTCGCCTACAACGAGGACCAGATCGTCTCCCGCGACATCGTCGGCGAGACCCACGGCTCCATCTTCGACGCCACGCAGACCATGTGCTCTGACCTCGGCAACGGCCAGACCCTCGTTCAGGTCACCTCTTGGTACGACAACGAGAACTCCTACACCTCTCAGATGGTCCGCACCATCAAGTACTTCGAGAAGTTCGTTGCTTAATTTAGCTTTTAGCGAATAGCTCGTTGAGCGTCTAAAGAAGGGCGCGGCCTTATAGGGCTTACACCCTAGGGTCGCGTCCTTTTTATAAGAAATCGTCTGCCGTAATGGAAGGCAGACACGTACGAAAGGTAGAAGCAAACATGGCCTTTACCAAGAAGACCGTCCGCGACATCGATGTCGACGGCAAGCGCGTTCTCGTCCGCGTTGACTTCAACGTGCCTATCAAGGATGGCGTCGTTGGCGACACCACCCGTATCAAGGCTGCCCTGCCCACCATCAACTACCTCGTTGAGCACAACGCTCGCGTCATCCTCATGAGCCACCTCGGCCGCCCCGAGGGTACCGGCTTCCAGCCTGAGCTCTCCCTTGAGCCCGTCGCTAAGAAGCTCGCTGAGCTCTCTGGTCTCGACGTTGCCTTTGTCGCCGACACTTACGGTGAGAAGGCTGCTGAGGCTGTCGCCGCCGTCGAGCCGGGCAAGGTTCTCGTTCTCGAGAACGTCCGTTTCGACAAGCGTGAGAAGAAGAACGATCCTGAGATCGCCAAGAAGCTCGCTTCCTATGGTGACGTCTTCGTTCTCGATGCCTTCGGCACCGCTCACCGCGCCCAGGGTTCCGTCGTGGGCCCCGCCGCTTACCTGCCCGCAGTCGCTGGCTTCCTGCTCGAGAAGGAGGTCGACACGCTGACCGGTATCTTCGCCGAGCCCGAGCGCCCCTTCGTCGCCATCGTCGGCGGTTCCAAGGTTTCCTCCAAGATCGGCGTTCTCGATCACCTTATCGACTCCGCTGACACCCTGATCATCGGTGGCGGTATGGCCTACACCTTCTTCCTGGCTCAGGGCCTGTCCGTCGGTCAGTCCCTCAAGGAAGAGGACTGGGTCGAGCGCGCCGGCGAGATGCTCAAGAAGGCCGAGGAGAAGGGCGTCAAGATCCTGCTCCCCATCGACAACCGCGTTGCCGATCACTTTGGCGAGGACGCTGTCCCCGAGGTTGTCGCTTCCGACGCTATCCCCGACGATCGTGAGGGCATGGATATCGGCCCCAAGACCGAGGAGCTTTACGCCGAGGCCGTCAAGGGCGCCAAGACCGTGTTCTGGAACGGCCCCATGGGCGTCTTCGAGTTCGATAACTTTGCTCACGGCACCCAGGCTATCGCCGAGGCTGTCGCCGAGGCCGACTGCACCTCGATCATCGGCGGTGGCGACTCTGTCGCAGCTGTCAACAAGTTTAACCTGGCCGACAAGATGAGCTGGATTTCCACCGGTGGTGGCGCTTCCATGGAGCTCGTCGAGGGTAAGGCCCTGCCCGGAGTGGAGGCGCTTCTCGATGCCTAATCGCACCCTTCTTATTGCTGGTAACTGGAAGATGAACAACGACGTCGCCGAGGCCGCCAAGCTCGCCGACGAGCTGGCTCAGGCTCTGCCCGAGGTTCCGGCTGGCGTCGAGGTGCTCGTCTGCCCTCCGACCATCGACATCACCACGGTTCAAGACCGCATTCAGGCTGTCCCCATCGCCCTCGGTGCACAGAACGTGTACTGGGAGGCCAAGGGTGCCTTCACCGGTGAGTCCTCTTGCGACATGCTCAAGTCCGCCGGCTGCACCTACTGCATCATCGGCCACTCCGAGCGTCGTGACTACTTCCACGAGACCGACGAGGACCAGAACAAGAAGGCCAAGGCTCTCGTCGCCGCCGGTCTTGTTCCCGTCTTCTGCTGCGGCGAGTCCCTCGAGGTCCGCGAGGCTGGCACCTATGTCGAGCACGTCGTGAACCAGGTCAAGGCTGGCCTTGCTGGTCTTGAGATCACTTGCCCCAAGCAGGTCGTCGTCGCCTACGAGCCCATCTGGGCCATCGGCACCGGCAAGACCGCTACCGCCGAGGACGCTCAGGAGGTCTGCGGCGCTATCCGTGAGACCCTCAAGGAGATGTTTGGCGAGGAGCTCGCTAACGGCATCCGCGTCCTGTACGGTGGTTCCGCTAAGCCCGGCAACATCGCCGAGCTCGTCGCCAAGCCCGACGTTGACGGCGCCCTCGTGGGCGGCGCTTCGCTCAAGGCTGCCGACTTCGCCTCTATGGTCGTCAAGGCAGGCGAGTAGGACATATGGCACAGCGTCATCTTCCTGCACTCCTGATCATCATGGACGGCTGTGGCCTGGCTCCGGCCGATGGCGAGAACGCCGTCGCCGCTGCCAAGACGCCCTTCCTTGACAGCCTGTACGAGAAGTACCCCCACACCACGCTCGGCGCTTCGGGCGAGGACGTGGGTCTTCCCGATGGCCAGATGGGCAACTCCGAGGTGGGTCACCTCAACATCGGTGCCGGCCGCATCGTGTTCCAGGAGCTTTCGCGCATCAACAACGCCATCAAGGACGGCTCCATCGCCAAGAACGAGGTCTTCGTCAAGGCTATGGACGACGTCAAGGCTGACGGCAAGACTCTTCACCTCATGGGCCTTATGAGCCCTGGCGGCGTTCATTCTCACATGAACCACGTCGAGGCTCTGGTCAAGATGGCTGCCGAGCACGGTGTCAAGACCGTTCGCGTCCACGCCTTCATGGATGGCCGCGACGTTGACCCGCAGTCCGGTGCCGGTTACATGAGTGAGTTCTGCGCCTTCCTGGCTAAGATCTCCGAGGAGACCGGTTGCGACGCTCGCGTTGCCACCGTCTCGGGCCGTTATTGGGCCATGGACCGCGATAATCGTTGGGAGCGCATCCAGCGCGCCTACGACGTCATGGTCAACGCGTCCGATGCCGATGTCGACCCCGTTGCCGGTATCAAGGCCTACTACGAGAAGGATCCGCGCGGCGACGAGTTCGTCGAGCCCTTCGCTGCCCACAACGAGGGCATCCACGAGGGCGACGCGGCTATCTTCTTCAACTTCCGTCCCGACCGCGCTCGTCAGATGACCCGCGTGTTCACGGACAAGGAGTTCGACGGCTTTGAGCGCGAGCAGATCAAGCTTTCGCACTTTGTGACGATGACCGAGTACGATCCGACGTTTGACGTCGAGGTCGCCTTCCCCAAGACGTTCCCCGAGAACGTCCTGGCCGACGTTATCGCCGCCAACGGCCTGAAGCAGCTGCACACCGCCGAGACCGAGAAGTACGCCCACGTGACGTTCTTCCTCAACGGCGGCATCGAGGAGCCCAAGGAGGGCGAGGAGCGCGTGCTCGTCGCTTCCCCCAAGGTCGCTACCTACGATCTGCAGCCCGAGATGAGTGCTCCCGAGGTTACCGAGAAGCTTGTCGCCGCCATCAACGAGGATCGCGCTGATTTCTACATCGTGAACTTCGCGAACTGCGACATGGTTGGTCACACCGGTGTCTTCGACGCCGCCGTTAAGGCCGTCGAGGCCGTTGACGATGCCCTGTCTAAGGTTGTCCCGGCGATTCTCGCCAAGGGCGGCTTTGCGCTGATCACCGCCGACCACGGCAACGCCGATCACATGTTTGACGTTGCTTCCGACGGTTCCAAGCATCCGTTTACGGCTCACACCACCAACCGCGTTCCGTTCATCATCGTTGATGAGAAGGCCAAGCTCACCGGTATCGAGGACGGCCGTCTTTCCGATATCGCTCCGACCATGCTCACCATGGCTGGTATTGAGCCTTCCGCCGAGATGACGGGCCGCGTGCTCGCCACCGAGGCCTAAGAGAAAACTCCAAGCGTTTTCTTGCAGGGGGTTGCCCATATTCGGGCAACCCCCTTTTTGGTATTTCTGCCATTTCCGCACCGTCCCCGAGTGGCAGGTAGGGGAGAGCGGGGGATTGTGGTACAGTACTGGAGTTTGAATTGTTCTATTAAGGAGCTTATCTATGGGTCCGTTCCAGATTCTTCTGTTTGTCGTTTGGGCTGTTTCTGCCGTGGCGCTGACGATTCTCGTCCTGATGCATTCCGGTAAGGGTACCGGCGTTTCGGATATGATCGCTAGCTCGCTGTATAACTCCAGCTCTGCCACAGGTGTTATGGAGCAGAACCTCGACCGCCTGACCGTCATCATGGCTGTCGTGTTTGCCGTGTGCGTCGTGCTGTGCATGTTCTTCTTCCCGCAGGGCATCGTGGGCTACTAATCACGAGCCGCATAAGTACTTGTAAAGGGTTCCGCAAGTGCGGGACCCTTTTTTGTTTACATATTCGTAACAGAGTCAAAAATATCACCACATACTGCGCCCAACTAAAGAAATTCTTGACCGTTAACCGGAATTAGCCCCCAATCGTGCATAAAATGCGCTACTGTATTACAAAACGTTGGCCTGTTGTGCATAACCAGCCATAGCAGCGGGCAGCGTTTTGATGGTTCGGATCGGATTGTCTCGACATGTGTCCGACTGAACATTTCTTTGTCCTATCTCATAAGGAGGATGGCATGGCTGATTCTATGTTCCACCAGCCCGTTATGGGTCGTCGCGCCTTTGTTGGCGGCACCCTTGCTGCGAGCTCCATGGCTTTTCTTGCCGCATGTGGTAAGAAGGGCGGCGACGCTTCCGGTTCTGAGTCCGGTTCGACGCTGAACTTCTACATCAACAACCCGGTCTGCATCGACCCCTACAACGTCCAGGAGGACCAGGGTACTCAGGTCGAGTATCAGCTCTTTGACGCTCTGACCTCTTACGACGCCGAGAAGGGCGAGATCGTTCCGCTGGCTTGCGAGTCCTTTGAGTCCAACGACGACGCCACCGAGTTTACCTTCAAGATCAAGAAGGCCAAGTTCCACAACGGTGACGACGTTACCTCTAAGTCCTTCAAGCTCGGTTGGGAGCGTCTGGTCAACACCAAGTCGGCCATCGCTACCGAGTATGGCCCTTCCGAGGTCTCCTATCACCTTTCCATGGTCGAGGGCTATGACGATCTGCTTGCCGGTAACGCCACCGAGCTCAGCGGTGTTACGTGCCCTGACGATGAGACCCTCGTCGTCAAGCTGTCTTCCGCTTACGCCGACTTCCCCTTCGTCGCCTCTCACCCGGCTCTGGCCCCGGTTCCCGAGTGCGCCGAGTCCGATGTCAAGAGCTTCTACCTTGCCCCGGTCGGTAACGGCCCGTTCATGATGGACGGCAAGTGGGAGGATGGCCAGGAGATCAACGTCAAGAAGTTCGACGATTACTATGGCGACAAGGCCAAGATCGATGGCATCCACTTCCAGGTCATCAAGGACATGGAGACCGCTTACAAGGAGTTCCAGGCCGGTAACCTCGATGTCTGCGACGTTCCCGTCGCTCAGATCGATGCCGCCAAGAAGGATCGCGGCGTGTCCAAGGACGGCTACACCATGGGTGACGGCGAGCGCATGCTGCTCGGCGCCGAGCCTTCCACCTACTACCTGACCTGCAACAACACGGCCGAGCCGTTCAACAACGCTGACCTGCGTAGGGGTATCTCCCTGGCCATTAACCGTGAGGCCATCTGCAAGACCATCTTCAAGGGTACCCGTACCCCCGCCGACGGCATTGTTCCTCCGGGCATCGATGGCTACAAGGAGGGCGCATGGGAGTTCTGCGCCTACGACGTCGACAAGGCTAACGAGTACCTCGATAAGGTTGCTCCCGCTGGCGCTAACGGCGATCGTGGCATTAACGTGACCCTTTCCTACAACCAGGACGGTGGCCACAAGGAGATCATGGAGTCCATCATCGGCGACCTCGCCAAGGTTGGCGTTACCGCTGTCTCCGATACCCCCGAGTGGTCTGCCCTGCTCGAGCAGTATCAGAACTTTAACTATCAGTTCGGTCGTCTGGGTTGGATTGCCGACTACCCGATCATGGACAACTTCCTGTATCCGCTGTTCCACTCCGACTCTCTCGGTGGCGACAACCGTTCTGGTTACAACAACCCCGAGTTCGACGCCAAGGTCGACGAGGCTCGCACTACTGTTGACGACAAGGAGCGCGTCGCTAAGATGCAGGAGGCCGACGCAATGGTCGCTGCCGACTGCCCGGTCATCCCGGTGATGTTCTACACGCACACCATCGTCGGCTCCGATCGCATCAAGCACCTCTATGTCGATCCGCAGAAGCATGCCGATCTGGGTACCGCTGAGCTCGCCTAAGAGTTTGCAGCTTCCGTGAGGGTCAAGTATTTACGTAGACCTCATGGGAAACATACAGTTCTCCCTAACCTGGGGTAAACTGGCTGATGGTAATTTTGGGATGCCGGTCTGGCGATCGGCATCCCATTTAGGTTAATCCCTAGATAGGGGAGTGGTATGGGTAAGTACATCGTTAAACGTGTGCTTCAGTTCATCCCGGTGTTTTTGGGCGTTACGCTGATTCTGTTCGCCCTCCAGAATATCGTGCCGGGAGATCCGATCAAGCTGATCGGTGGAGACAAGGCTCTGTCCCCCGAGGTGGAGCTTCAGCTTCGCGTCCGCTATCACCTGGTCCAGTCGGACGAGGACGGCAACGCGATTCTTGACGAGAACGGCGACCCCGTTCAAACGTCGCTCGTGGACCGTTATTTGTATTACATGAACGGCCTGCTTCATGGCGATCTGGGCAATTCGTATCAGCGTAAGCTGCCGGTTACGGAAATCTTTGCCCAGAAGTATCCGTATACGGTCAAACTTGCCGCGTGCGCCATCGTGCTCGAGGCAATCATGGGTATCGGTGCGGGTATCATTTCGGCGGTAAAGCGTTATTCCTTCTGGGATATTTTGGTAACGCTCACCACGTCGATCCTCGTTGCCGTCCCGGCCTTCTGGCTCGGTATGTTGCTGCAACTGTTCTTTGGCGTCATTCTCAAGGACGCCACGGGCGGTGCATTCTCCATGCCGATCTCGGGTGCCGGTGGTTCCAGCTCTCAGTATCAGGATTGGATGCACTATGTGCTCCCGACCATTACGCTGGCTTCGGTTTCGACCGCTTACGCCGCCCGCATTATGCGCTCGCAGCTGCTTGACGTCATGAACCAGGATTACATCCGCACGGCAAAGGCCAAGGGTCTCTCCAATCGCGCGATCATCATCAAGCACGCGCTTAAGAATGCACTCATCCCTGTCGTTACCTATATTGGTGTCGACTTTGGCGGCATGCTTTCTGGTGCCATCCTGACCGAGACGGTCTTTAACTGGCCCGGTATCGGCTATGAGGTCTATCGCGCCATTAGCATGCGTGACTGGCCCATCGTTATGGGCGGAGTTACGCTCATCGTCGTCGTCGTCATGGTGATCAACCTGCTCGTCGACATTAGCTATGCATTCCTCGACCCGCGCATCCGCCTTGGCGGTCCGTCGGATAAGGCCTAAGGGAGGTACGTCTCATGCAGGAAACTGATTCTCAGTCTCAGGAGCAGGCTACCGCCACCAAGGCCGCATCTGCTCCCGCCAAGTCCCGCACGCTGTGGGGCGACGCTTTTAAGCGTCTTCGTAAGAACAAACTCGCCGTTATCGGTGTCTGCTGGATCATCATCGTCGTTGTGGTTGCCCTGACCGCAGATCTGTGGGCTAAGCCCTGGCTCGGTTCGCCGACGGCTTCGGACTCGACCACCATGGCCCAGACGTCGCTGCTGGCTCCGTGTGCAGAGCACCCGTTTGGCACCGACGCCCTTGGTCGCGACATTCTCGTCCGCGTTATCTACGGTGCACGCGTTTCGCTTTCCGTCGGTATTATGGCCACTGCGATCTCCACGCTGATTGGTCTGGTCATGGGTGCTCTGGCCGGTTTCTACGGCGGCATCTGGGATACGATCATCATGCGCTGCGCGGATATCTTCCTGGCGTTCCCGTACGTGCTGTTCGTCGTCGCCATGATCGCCGTTATCGGCCGTGGTCTTCAGAACGTCTTTATCGCCATCGGCATTCTCGGATGGCCTTCGATTGCGCGCGTCTTCCGCTCTGCAATCTTGACAGTCAAGGAAAACGACTATGTTGACGCTGCACGCGCGATGGGTGCATCTGATGCTCGTATCGTCGTGCGTCACATCTTCCCGAACTCTGTCGCCTCCATCGTGGTCTATGCGACCATGAACATTGGTGGCGCCATTCTGACCGAGTCCGCTCTGTCCTTCCTCGGCATGGGCGTTATTCCGCCTACGCCTTCGTGGGGCTCCATGATTCAGGACGGTCAGCAGTATCTTCTGACTGCTCCCTGGATGATGATCATGCCCGGTCTGGCAATTCTCTCGACGGTGCTCGCCTTCACCCTGCTGGGTGACGGTCTGCGCGACGCCCTCGACGTCAAGATGAAGGACGCATAAGGATGAAGAAGAACAAGAACTATGTGGACCTGAAGGACCAGCCGGTTCCCGAGGGCCAGCATCTGCTCGAGGTCGATGACCTTAAGATGTATTTCCATACCGAGGATGGCGTCGTTCGCGCTGTCGACGGTGTCTCCTACACGCTCGATCGCGGCGAGACCCTGGGCGTCGTCGGTGAGTCCGGCTCCGGTAAGTCCGTGACCGCCATGACCATTATGGGCCTCATCTCGATGCCTCCGGGAAAGATTGAGGGCGGCGACGTTCGCTATCGCGGTCGTTCTATCCTCGAGATGACTGAAGAAGAGATGCAGCACATTCGCGGTAACGATATCGCGATGATCTTCCAGGATCCTATGACCTCCTTGAACCCGGTCTATAAGATCGGCAAGCAGGTGGGCGAGGGCCTTCGTCTGCACCGTGGCTACTCCAAGCAGGAGGCACTCAAGCGCGCCACCGAGCTTTTGGACCTCGTTGGCATTCCTGAGCCCGAGAAGCGCGTCAATGAGTATCCGCACCAGTTCTCCGGCGGTATGCGTCAGCGTGTCATGATCGCTATGGCACTTGCCTGTGATCCCGATATCCTGATTGCCGACGAGCCCACGACGGCTCTAGACGTTACCATTCAGGCTCAGATTATCGAGCTCATGCAGGAGATGCAGGAGAAGAACGGCAACGCCATCATCATGATTACCCATGACCTGGGCGTCGTCGCCGATATGGCCGATAAGATCATGGTTATGTACGCCGGCCGTCCCGTCGAGTTCGGTACTGCTGAGGAAATCTTCTACGAGAGCCGCCACCCCTACACCTGGGGCCTTATCCGCTCCATCCCGGAGCAGGCCATCGAAGAGAAGAAGCCGCTCACGCCGATTCACGGCAACCCGCCATCGCTCATGAACCTGCCTGAGGGCTGCGTCTTCTCTCCTCGCTGCCCCTATGCGACCGATAAGTGCCGCAAGCAGCGCCCCGAGCGCGTTGTCACTGAGTCTGGTCATTACTCTGCGTGCCACTACTCCGGTGACCCCGAGTTCCTCAAGAACGCTCCTGAGACGTCCCGTACGCGCAAGGATTCCAAGAAGGGAGGCGAGGCGTAATGGCAGATACCAACGAGCGTACTCCGCTGCTGAAGGTCGAGCACCTCTCTAAGGAGTTTCCCGCTGAGTCCGGCATGTTCGCCAAGCGCTTCTCCAAGCGTGTCGTCTCTGCTGTGAATGACATTTCGTTCGAGATTTATCCGGGCGAGACCTTTGGCCTGGTCGGCGAGTCTGGTTGCGGTAAGTCCACCACGGGCCGCACCATCATGCGTCTGACCAAGCCGACTGCCGGTAAGGTGTTCTTCCAGGGCAAAGATGTTGCCGAGATGAGCAAGCATGAGATCAAGGACATGCGTCGTGAGATGCAGTTTATCTTCCAGGATCCTTATGCTTCGCTCAATCCTCGTATGACCATCGGCGAGATCGTCTCCGAGCCCATGACCATTCACGGCGTGGGCACCAAGGAGGAGCGCATTGAGCGTGTCCGCGAGCTTCTCGACGTTGTCGGACTGAACCCCGAGCACATTAACCGCTATCCTCATGAGTTCTCCGGCGGTCAGCGCCAGCGTGTCGGCATTGCCCGCGCATTTGCGTTGAAGCCCAAGCTGATTATCTGCGACGAGCCGGTTTCCGCTCTGGATGTGTCCATTCAGGCCCAGGTTCTGAACCTGCTCAAGGAACTCCAGGACAAGTTCGGTACCGCATATCTGTTTATTGCCCACGACCTGTCCGTCGTGCAGCACATCTCCGATCGCGTCGCAGTTATGTATCTGGGTAAGATGGTCGAGGTTTCGGACTGGAAGACGCTCTACAGTGAGCCGCACCACCCGTACACGCAGTCGCTGCTGTCTGCTGTGCCGGTGCCCGATCCTGATATCCAGAAGACCCGTAAGCGCATCATCCTTGCCGGCGACCCGCCGTCACCGCTGGATCCGCCGACCGGTTGCCGTTTCCACACCCGCTGCCCGATCGCGCAGGGCATCTGCTCTGAGAAGCTTCCCGAGTTTAAGGAAGTTGCACCGGGTCACTGCTGCGCCTGCCACTTCGCGGAGCCGTTCCCGATCAAGGAATCGCACATCGACCTGTAGTCGGTTGTTCTCGTTCGGGCCCGTGCTGGACTTAGTTTTCAGAACGTCCTCGACCATGGAAACCTCCTTATCCTGCTCCTTCGGAGCTGCGGATAAGGGGGTTTCCTGGTCTGCGGAATGTTCTGAAAACTAAGTCCAGCACGGGCCCTGTGTTACCGCTGCAGAGGGGGGGCGATTCCTTGATCGCTCACTTAATCTAATAAGAAATTGAGCGAGGCCGGAGCTTTAGCTCCGGCCTCCTTATATAAGGGCTC
>UQKY01000015.1 GCA_900541785.1 uncultured Collinsella sp. | reverse complement strand
AAAGGGCGGAGGCGGGGCATGCCCCGCCTCTTACACCACATCTCTGTGCGCTACCAAAAGTGCATCGATTTTCGTCCTTCAGAGTCGCGATCGGGCTCCAAACAAGGCGATTTTGCTGCTCTGGACTGGAAAATCGCTGCTACTAATTTGGTGACAGTACTCATATTTGGCCTTTTTTGACCACTGCCCCTTGGTCCAGGACAAAACGGCTGCTTGAATCATGGGGCGGGTCCATTTTCAACTATCCTCAGCTTGCCAGTTCGAAAATGGACCCGCCGCATGATTGAATCTTTATTTCAACTTTACACCTGGCTTTACAGCTGTCTTGTCAGCTGTAAAGCCAGGTGTCATACTAAAGCCCCAAGATTCGCCAAAAGAGAGGGGCCTTGATGGCACAGAGCGCGAACATGGATGCATCGGAGCTTGCACGCGATATCGCGGCCGGCCTGGCATCGGCAACGACGGCAACGGAGCGCGCGGCGCTGGTACCCGCAGAGCTCGTCGAGGCCATTCATCAGCTAAAAACCCAACGTGACGCAGTGATCCTGGCGCACTATTATGTGGCGCCCGAGGTCCAAGCCGTTGCCGATTACGTCGGCGACAGCTTCTACCTGGCAAAGCTCGCCAAGAGTCTGCCGCAGCAGACTATCGTGCTGTGCGGCGTGGAGTTTATGGGCGAGAGCGCCAAGCTGCTCAATCCCACCAAGACCGTGCTGCTGCCCGAGCCGGGCGCGGACTGTCCCATGGCGCACATGGTCAAGCGCGAGACGGTCGACGCGGCGCGCGCCGAGTATGGCGACGACCTGGCCGTGGTGTGCTACGTTAACTCGACGGTCGAGATCAAGAGCTGGAGTGATGTGTGCGTTACCAGCTCTAACGCCGTCAAGATTGTCTCCGAGCTGCCGCAGCAGCACATCTTGTTCATTCCCGACCAGAACCTGGGCCGCTTTGTGGCCGAGCAGGTGCCCCAAAAGCACGTCATCCTCAACAACGGCTACTGCCCGCGTCATCACATCATTACCGTCGAGCAGATCGTCGACGCGCAGGAGGCGCATCCCGACGCGCTCGTGCTGGCGCACCCCGAGTGCAAGGCCGACGTCCTGGCCGAGGCTGACTACATCGGCTCCACTGCCGGCATCATCAAGTATGCCGAGGAGTCGGACGCGAGCGAGTTCATTATCGTGACGGTCCGCGGCGTGCTCTACGAGCTTGAGCGCCGCTGCCAGGGCACCGGCAAGAAGTTCTACTTCCCTGCGGTGCAGCCCACTTGCGTCAACATGGATCTCATCACGCTCGAAAAACTCGTGCACTGCCTGGAGACGGGCGAGGGCGAGGTGCAGATTGGCGTGTCGGAAGAGGCCGCCGATCAGGCCAAGCTCACACTCGACCGCATGCTCGAGTACGCGACGCGCTAAGCCAATGTGACATGAGGGACCATCCCTTATGCCACATTACAAGGGAGAGGATTCCTGTGGAAACCAAACAATACCCCGATATGGAGTGTGACGTCGTCATTGCCGGTTGCGGCGTGGCGGGCCTGTATGCGGCTCTCAATCTGCCGACGAGCACGCGCGTAATCATGCTCTCCAAGGGCGCCATCGACGAGTGCGATTCGATGCTCGCGCAGGGCGGCATCTGCGTACTGCCCGAGGGCTCTGACTACGATGCCTTCTTTGAGGACACCATGCACGCCGGCCATTACGAGAACCGCCGCGAGAGCGTTGACATCATGATCCGCTCGAGCCGCTCGGTCATCAACGACCTGCTGGCGATGGGCGTGGACTTTGAGCGCAAGGCCGACGGCAGCCTCGACTTTACCCGCGAGGGCGCGCACAGCCGCCCGCGCATCGCCTTCCATGCCGATATTACGGGCGAGGAGATTACGACCAAGCTGCTCCAGGCTGTCCGTAAGCTGGACAACGTGCAGATTCTCGAACACGTTGCCATGACCGACATCCTGACCGCCGAGCGCGATGACGCCACGGTGTGCACCGGCGTTGTCGCCGTTGCCGTGGATGAGGGCGATTCGGCTCGCCCCGCCGACGAGCTGGCAAATGCCGCTGAGGGCGTGCATGCCGGCGAGCCTTTTAAGATCCATGCCCGCCACACGCTGTGGGCTACGGGCGGTATCGGCGGCGTATACGACCACTCGACCAACTACCCGCAGCTCACGGGCGACGCCTGCTACATCGCTCAGGAGCATGGCATTAAGATGGAGCACCTGGACTACGTGCAGATCCACCCCACGGGCCTGTTCTCGCCGCAGCCAGGTCGTACGTTCCTGATCAGCGAGAGCTGCCGCGGCGAGGGCGCGATTCTGCTCAACGCCGCCGGCGAGCGTTTTACCGACGAGTTGCAGCCGCGCGATGTGGTCGCCGCCGCTATTCGCGAGCAGATGAAGCAGGACGGCACCGAGCACGAGTGGCTGAGCTTTGCCCCCGTTGAGCGCGACGTGGTGACCGGGCACTTTACCAACATCCGCGCGCGCTGCCTGGAGGACGGTCGCGATATCTTGGACGAGCCCATTCCCGTTACGCCCACGCAGCACTACTTTATGGGCGGCGTGTGGGTCGACAAGGACGGTCGCACCTCGATGCCCGAGCTCTACGCCGCGGGCGAGACGGCCTGCAACGGCGTTCACGGCAAGAACCGCCTA
This sequence comes from uncultured Collinsella sp., assembly GCA_900541785.1. Lineage (GTDB taxonomy): Bacteria > Actinomycetota > Coriobacteriia > Coriobacteriales > Coriobacteriaceae > Collinsella. The sequence continues at coordinate 37,974 of UQKY01000015.1, read as the reverse complement.
GCTTCTAACAGCCTGCTCGAGTCCCTAGTCTGGGGTCGCCGCGCTGCTTGGCGTATGCGCACCGGCGAGTCGCTTGCCGTGGAGCAGGCGGGCGAGCCCGCGCTCGATGGACGCCATCGCGCCCTGAGTTCCGATATCCTTGCAATCGATGATCTGGCCCGTGCCGCCGGCACGCAGGTCGTGGAGGAGTAGACCATGAATCCCATTACCATGAAGCTCGTCGTCGATGATCTGATTCTGCAGGCTTTGCGCGAGGACATTACCTTTGAGGACGTGAGCACGTCGAGCGTGTGCCCCACGGCGCGCCCCGCTACCGTTGAGCTCATCGCCAAGGCCGACGGCATTATCGCCGGCCTGGACGTATTCGCCCGCACCTTTGAGCTGCTGGATCCGCAGAGCTCGGTGCTGTTTGATGTTGCCGACGGTGACGAGGTGCACGCCGGCGACCACGTGGGTCAGGTGCGCGGCGATGCGCGAGTGCTGCTTTCGGGCGAGCGTGTGGCGCTCAACTACCTGCAGCGCATGAGCGGTATCGCTACCTATACGCACCAGATGGCCGCGGCGCTCGAGGGCACCAAGACCGTGCTTGTCGACACGCGCAAGACCACGCCGGGCATGCGCGTCTTCGAGAAGGCTGCGGTCGAGATCGGCGGCGGCAGCAATCACCGCTACAACCTGTCGACGGCCGTTATGCTCAAGGACAACCACATCGACGCCGCCGGCGGCGTGGCACGCGCAATCGAGATGGCGCGCGCCCATGCGTCGTTTACCACGACGGTCGAGATTGAGTGCGAGAACCTGGACATGGTGCGCGAGGCCGTGGAGGCCGGCGCCGATATCATCATGTTCGACAACATGACCCACGACGACATGGCTGCCGCGATCGAGCTTATCGCCGGCCGCGCCAAGACCGAGTGCTCGGGCAACGTGGATGCCAGCAATATCCGAGCGCTCGCCGACCTGGGCGTTGACTATATTAGCTCGGGCGCGTTGACGCACTCTGCGCCGATTCTCGACCTCTCGCTTAAGCACCTGCGTCTGCTGGACGGTAAATAATGGACGCCCGCGAGCGTCGCCGTGCCATCATGGGCGTGCTCGAGGAAGCCAAGGAGCCCGTTTCGGGCAGCGCACTTGCCCGCGAGGTGGGTGTGAGCCGCCAGATTGTCGTGCAAGACATCGCTCTGCTGCGCGCCGACGGGCACGATATCGTGGCGACCAACCGTGGTTATGTGCTGCAGGAGGCCCCCAGCAGCCCCGCTGTGCCCACGCGCTTGGTCAAGGTTCGCCACAGCGTGGAGCAGGCAGGCGATGAGCTCACGAGTGTCGTCGACGCCGGAGGCGCCGTGCTCAACGTGATCGTCAATCACCGCGTGTACGGTAAGATCACGGCCGACCTGGACATCCGCAATCGTCGCGATGTTGAGCGCTACCTGTACGATATCGAGAGCGGCAAGAGCTTTCCACTGCTGACGGTGACGAGCGGCTATCACTTCCATCGCATTGCGGCAGAAGACGAGCAAACCCTCGACGAGATCGAGGCCATGCTCAAGGAGAAGGGCTACCTTGCCGATTTAATGCCCTACGAGGATGATTTGTCCTAGCCCGACACTGTCTTTATAAGTTGCGGTGAAATAGTTCCTAAAATCGGCATCCAAGCCATAAAACAGGAACTATTCCACCGCAACTGCCAAGGGTCCCGCTTCAAATTAGCTGCCCACACATGCAAAAGGAGGCCTCCGCGGCGATGCGGAGGCCTCCTTTTTTGTGCACGGTGTACTTGTGAGTGTGCAAGTGGGGGAGTTGTTACTCCTCGACGATCTCGGTGATCGCGCCGGCGGGGCAAGCGTCCTGGCAAGCGCCACAGGCGACGCAGGAATCCTCGTCAGCGACGGTAGCGACGTCCTGGAGCTCCAGAACGCCAGCGGGGCAGGAGTCGACGCAAACGCCACAAGCGATGCACTCGTCGGCATCAATTACGGGATGAGCCATGGTAGTTTCCTCTCTGTTGACCGACGCTACAGACGATGCGCGCCGGTTTGATTCGGGCAAAAACATACCACGGGAGCGACCGTTTGCAATACCCTCTGGCCGGCATCTTCATACCGTTCGCCGAGTATGCCGCGGCTTACTAAAAAACATGCAGGTGAGGCCGTTGAGCTGCGCAAATGTTAGCTATAGGTGACTTGAAATATAGGGCGATTGAGCGCGCCTGCGGAAAGGGCATCCCGTTATTTGGCCGAAAACCGGGTCGCAGTTTCCGGTTGGGCCCGCTAGAGGAAACTGCGACCCGGAATCCACGCTCAAACCGGGATGAACTTTCCGCAAGACGGCCCCCGGGCACCCCCGGACGCAAACCTCAGCCATCTCTACATAGATCTCGATAGACCTGTTGAGAACTCAAACAGTGTATCTACCTGCGCATTTGAGAACCTAAACTCTCAGAGATAAGAAATCTTATATGAATTGACTTAGATTTTGTATATTCCGGCCCATAAGGGGATACACTACATCCTGAAAGACAAGCCGAAGCGCCGCGCGACAGATCGTCGAGGCGGCGCGAACGCAAAAGAGAGAGGGAATTTCTAATGAGTAAGATTCTTGGTATCGACCTTGGTACTACTAACTCCGCTATGGCCGTCCTCGAGGGCGGTTCTCCGACCATTATCGTGAACGCCGAGGGCGACCGCACCACCCCGTCCGTTGTTGGCTTCCGTGCTGACGGCGACCGCGTCGTGGGTAAGGCCGCTAAGAACCAGGCTGTCACCAACCCCAAGAACACCGTGTTCTCCATCAAGCGCTTCATGGGCCGCAAGTACTCCGAGTGCACCTCCGAGATCAAGACCGTGCCGTATGAGGTCAAGGAGGGCCAGGGTGGCCGTGCCGTCGTCGACATCGAGGGCAAGGATTACACCGCCGAGCAGGTGAGCGCCATGACGCTCGCGAAGATGAAGGCCGACGCCGAGAAGTATCTGGGCGAGACCGTCACCGACGCCGTCATCACCGTCCCGGCCTACTTCAACGACGCCCAGCGTCAGGCCACCAAGGATGCCGGTAAGATCGCCGGCCTCAACGTCAAGCGTATCGTCAACGAGCCGACCGCTGCTGCCCTGGCCTATGGCCTGGATAAGCAGGGCACCGACCAGCGCATCTTGGTCTTCGACCTGGGTGGCGGCACCTTCGACGTCTCCATCCTCGACCTCGCCGACGGCGTGTTTGAGGTTCTGTCCACCTCGGGCGACAACCACCTGGGCGGCGACGACTGGGATCAGCGCGTCATCGACTGGATGGCTGACAAGTTCCAGCAGGAGAACGGCGTCGATCTGCGTCAGGACCCCATGGCCCTGCAGCGTCTGAAGGAGGCTGCCGAGAACGCCAAGAAGGAGCTCTCCGCGGCGCAGCAGTCCACCATTAACCTGCCGTTCATTACCATGAACCAGTCTGGCCCGCTGCACCTCAACTACACGCTGACCCGCGCCGAGTTCGAGAAGATCACCCGCGACCTGCTCGAGCGCTGCAAGCAGCCTGTCACCAACGCCCTCCGCGACGCTAAGCTCAAGCTCTCCGATCTGACCGAGGTCATCCTCGTCGGCGGCTCCACCCGTATGCCCGCTGTCCAGGATCTGGTCAAGACCATGACCGGCAAGCAGCCCAACATGTCCGTGAACCCCGACGAGGTCGTTGCCGACGGCGCTGCCGTCCAGGGCGGCGTGCTCACCGGCGACGTCGAGGGCATCCTGCTGCTCGACGTTACCCCGCTGTCGCTGGGCGTTGAGACCATGGGCGGCATCATGACCAAGATGATCGACCGCAACACCACGATCCCGACCTCCAAGACCGAGGTCTACTCCACCGCTGCCGACAACCAGACCAGCGTCGAGATCAACGTACTCCAGGGCGAGCGCGAGCTTGCCCGCGACAACAAGTCGCTCGGTAAGTTCCAGCTGACCGGTATCCCGGCTGCCCGCCGCGGCGTGCCGCAGATCGAGGTCACCTTCGACATCGACGCCAACGGCATCGTCAAGGTCTCCGCTAAGGACAAGGGCACCGGCAAGGAGCAGCAGATCACCATCTCCGGCTCCACCGCTCTGTCTGACGACGAGGTCGATCGCATGGTCAAGGACGCCGAGGCTCATGCCGAGGAGGACAAGAAGCAGAAGGAAGAGGTCGAGGTCCGCAACCAGACCGATAGCCTGTGCTACTCCACCGAGCAGACCCTCAACGAGTTGGGCGACAAGGTTTCCGCCGATGTGAAGTCCAAGGCCGAGGCCGCTATCGCCGACGCCAAGAAGGCGCTCGAGGGTTCTGACGTCGAGGCCATCAAGGCCGCTGGCGAGTCCCTGCAGTCCGTGGCCTACGAGCTGGCTCAGGTTGTCTACGCCGACGCTCAGCAGCAGACCGACGGTGCCGCCGGTGCCCAGCCTGCCGACGATGACGTTGTCGACGCCGACTACGAGGTTGTGGACGACGAGGACAAGTAATCATGTCCGCCCGTAAAGCTCGCACGGAGGCGGCTGCCGCTGGCGCCGCCCCCGTTGACTCTGAGGAGAAGGACGTGAAGATTCCCGTAGAGGCCGTCGACGATACCGAGGTCAATGAGACCGAGGCCGTCGAGGCTGCCGAGAACCAGGTAGAGGATTCCAACAAGGAGGCGACGATGACCGAGGACGAGATGGTGGAAGCTGCTATCCGCGCCGGTGAGGAAGCCGCCGACAACGACTTTAAGCTCAAGTTCGAGCAGGCCCAAAAGGAGCTTGCCGACGTGCGCAACGAGCTCGATGCTGCGGCAGAGGCCCAGAAGGCCGCCGAGGACAAGGCAAAGGACGCCACCGAGCGTACCGCCCGTCTTCAGGCCGACTGGGAGAACTTCCGTCGCCGCACTGCCAACGAGCGCATCGCCGAGCGCGAGCGCGCGACCGAGAAGCTCGTCACTGCGCTGCTGCCGGTGGTTGACGATATCGAGCGTGCAATCGACCATGCCCGTAGCCAGGAGCTTTCCGACGATTTTAAGCAGTTCGTCGATGGCGTTGACGCGGTGCATGCCAAGCTGCTCGATGTGTTTGCGCACGAGGGCGTTGAGCCCATCGACCCCAAGGGCGAGGCGTTCGATCCGCTCGAGCACCAGGCCGTGGGGCGTGTCGAGGACGCATCGCAGTACGACGAGACCGTCAACGACGTGTACCAGAAGGGCTACCGCATGGCGGATCGCATCCTGCGCTCCGCGATGGTGACGGTGACCTACGGTGGCGAGAAGCGCCCCGCACCGGAGCCCGAAGCGGCGCCCGAGGATGCCGCGGCCGATACGGCCGAGAGCACCGAGGAGTAATTGAGAAGGGCCCCGGGGCAACACCCGGGGCCCTTTCTGGCCTAGTGCCATATGAAAGCATGAGCCGTCGTTTGCATGGACGACGGACGTAACAGGAGAGGAGCTACGATGGCTGCAGGCAAAACCTTCTATGACATCCTGGGCGTATCCAAGAGCGCCTCCGACAAAGAGATCAAGAGTGCGTTTCGCAAGCTCGCGCAAAAATATCACCCCGATGCCGGCGGCGACGAGGCCAAGTTTAAGGAGATTAGCGAGGCCTACGAGACGCTTTCGGACGAGAAGAAGCGCAAAGAGTACGACCAGATGCTCATGTTCGGCGGCATGCCGGGTGCGGGTGGCGCGTATAGCGGTGGCTACGGCGCTGGTGCCGGCGCGAGCGGCTGGGGCGATATCTTCGACAGCATCTTTAGCGGCAACGGCGCCTGGGGCAGCGATTGGGGCTCGGGCTTTGCCGGGGCTGCGGGCGCTGCCGGTGCGGGCGCGGGCCGCAACCGCGCGCGCAAGGGCGGCGACCTGTCGCTGACTGTCGACGTAACGGCCGAGGACGCGTTCCGCGGCGTGACGCACAAGGTCACCTACCGCATTCCCTCGACGGGCGAGCAGCAGACCATCACGGTCTCGGTGCCTGCGGGTGCGGTCGACGGCGGCAAATTGCGTTACAAGCGCCGTGGCGAGTACGGCGTTGCCGGAGGCGAGCGCGGCGACCTGGTCGTGACCACGCACGTGGAGGAGCATCCGCTGTTTAAGCGTAAAGGTGCCGATGTGACCATGGAGGTGCCGATCTCGGTCTACGAGGCGGCGCTCGGCTGCACGGTGGATGTGCCCACGCCCGGCGGTGCGACGGTTCGTCTGAAGGTGCCTGCTGGCACCCAGACGGGCAAGAAGTTCCGCTTTAAGGAGATGGGCGCGCCTGACGTTAAGCATCGCGGCCGCACGGGTGCGCTGCTCGTCGAGATCAAGGTGCAGGTCCCCACGAACCTGTCCGACGATGAGCGCGATGCCATGACGAGGCTGCGCGAGGCCGACACGCGCGATTATCGCGAGAAGGTCAACCGTTACAAGGCGACGTACTAGGGCGGTCGTGGCGCACGCCCGCGCCCGCGGGCTTATGATGGACGATAACGAGACGGAAAGGGGTCAGGTAGCATGGCCGAGGACAATAGGAACAAACCGCTGTACATGATCAGCGTGGCGGCCGAGCTGACCGGCATGCACCCGCAGACTCTGCGCGTCTACGAGTCCAAGGGCCTGGTGAATCCTCAGCGCTCGGGCGGTAACACGCGTCTGTATTCGCGTGCCGATATCGAGCGTCTGGAACTCATCAACCAGCTGACCGACGAGGGTATCAACCTTGCCGGCGTGGTGCGCATCCTCGATATGAAGGAGCGTGCCGAGGAGCGCGAGCACGAGAACGAGAAGCTCCGCGCCCGCGTACGCCAGCTCGAGGACGAGCTGCACGAGTACAAGATGCAGAAGAAGATCACCGCCCTGGCCCCGCGCGACGGCTCAGTCAACCCCGAGCAAGTCATGCGCAAGCTTTTGGGCGCCGGCGGGGATTTGTAGTTACGCGGGTTTACCAACCCGCGTAACCAGTTGACGCTGCAAGCCCGCCAGAGCGGCAATCTGCCTTTCAACTTCGGCGGCATGATCAGAAGATCAATGCCGCCTCGTTTCAAGGCACCTTGCTCGCTCTGGCGGGCTTTCGCTGTCCGCGCCAAAATATCGGCGTTGCCATGGCCCGGATGCGGCACTTGGGGACGTTCCTCACTTTGGAAATACGGCCCGCTCGCTGTCCGTCCTCTACCTGCGGCGTTGCCTTGCTCCGGATGCGGGATGTAGTCATTGGGGACGTTCTTAAATGACTAGTCGAAGGGACACCCTTACACCAAATCTGCCGGCCCTCGCCGGGCTCGTCCTTTACTTTACCGAGATAAAGTGAACGTGCAGATTCGTAACCCACTCGCAACCGTTCTATGGCACGATATTGAACGAATGTATGCTATGCGCCCGAGCCTTTCGGGCAGAGTGGGAGACAGTATGGTTAAGCTGTACGAGGACGGCATCTACCTGCGCGGCGGCAGCGAGATTGTGCCTGCGGCCGAGGCTGCCGAGCGCGGTATTACGCAGACACCCGAGGATGCCAAGCGTGGCACCATCGCGTATTCGATCCTCCAAGCACACAATACGTCCGGCAACCCCGAGGCGCTCAAGATTCGCTTCGATGCCATGGCGAGCCACGACATCACCTTTGTCGGCATCATCCAGACGGCGCGCGCCTCGGGCATGGAACAGTTCCCACTGCCCTACGTGCTCACCAACTGCCATAACTCGCTGTGCGCCGTGGGCGGCACCATCAACGAGGACGACCACGTCTTTGGCCTTTCAGCGGCCAAGAAGTACGGCGGCATCTTCGTCCCGCCGCACATCGCCGTCATCCATTCCTTTATGCGTGAGAACTTCGCCGGTTGCGGCAAGATGATCTTGGGCTCCGACTCGCACACCCGCTACGGCGCCTTGGGCACCATGGCCGTGGGTGAGGGCGGCGGCGAGTTGGCCAAGCAGCTGCTGCGTGACACCTACGACGTCGCCTATCCCGGCGTTGTCGCCATCTACCTCACGGGCGCCCCGCGCCCCGGCGTCGGCCCGCACGACGTGGCGCTCGCCATCATCCGCGCCGTCTTTGCCAAGGGCTACGTCAAGAACAAGGTCATGGAGTTTGTGGGCCCCGGCATCGCGAGCATGACGACCGACTACCGTAACGGCGTCGATGTCATGACCACCGAGACCACCTGCCTGTCGAGCATCTGGGCCACCGACGAGGACACGCACACGTTTCTGACCATGCACGGCCGCGGCGACGACTACCGCGAGCTCAAGCCCGCCGATGTTGCCTACTACGACGGCTGCGTCGAGGTCGATCTGTCGAGCATCAAGCCCATGATCGCGCTGCCGTTCCATCCTTCCAACGGCTTTGAGATCGACGAGCTCAACGAGAACCTCGAGGACATCCTGCATGAGGTGGAGCTCGAGGCCGCTAAGATTGGCGAGGGCAAGACGCACTTTAGCCTGCTCGACAAGATCGTCGACGGCAAGCTGCACGTGCAACAGGGCGTTATCGCCGGCTGCTCGGGCGGCAACTACGACTCCGTGGTCCAGGCTGCCCGCGTGCTCAGGGGCGCCAACACCGGCTGCGGCGAGTTCTCGCTGTCGGTCTACCCCACGAGCCAGCCCGTGGCGCTCGAACTTACGCGCCGTGGCTATATCTACGACCTTATGGAGGCCGGCGCAATCGTGCGTACGGCATTCTGCGGCCCGTGCTTTGGCGCCGGCGACACGCCTGCCAACAACGGCCTTTCGATCCGCCACACCACGCGCAACTTCCCCAACCGCGAGGGCTCCAAGCCGGGCAATGGCCAGTTGAGCGCGGTGGCCCTGATGGACGCCCGCTCCATTGCGGCGACGGCTGCCAACGGCGGCGTCCTGACGCCGGCGACCGATCTGCCTGAGGAGACTTGGGACGAGGCCTGCGAGTACACCTTTGACGACGCGCCGTACAAAAAGCGCGTGTACTGGGGCTTTGGCAAGGCAGAGCCTGCCGACGAGCTGGTCGAGGGTCCCAACATCAAGCCGTGGCCCGCGATGGAGCCTCTCGGCGACGATATCCTGCTCAAGGTGTGCTCCAAGATCATGGACCCGGTCACCACGACTGACGAGCTTATTCCTTCGGGCGAGACGAGTTCCTTCCGCTCCAACCCGCTGGGCCTGGCCGAGTTTACGCTCAGCCGCCGCGACCCGGCCTACGTGGGCCGTTCCAAGGAGGTCGACGCCGTGGAGAAGCGCCGCGTTGCCGGCGAGGCCGCAGGCAACCTGGCGGCACTCGATGTCGAGCTTGCGGGCGTGTTTGAGGCGCTGGCCGGCGCGGGTGTCGCTGCCGATGCCAAGGCGACCGAGTACGGCTCCATGCTCTATGCCAAGAAGCCCGGTGACGGTTCTGCCCGCGAGCAGGCTGCGAGCTGCCAGCGCGTAATTGGCGGCCTGGCCAACATCGTCCACGAGTACGCCACCAAGCGCTATCGCTCCAACGTGATGAACTGGGGCATGGTGCCCTTCCAGATGGAGGCCGAGCCCAACTTTGAGGTGGGCGACTACGTCTTTGTGCCGGGTATCCGCGCTGCGCTCGACGGCGACCTGAAGAACATCGCCGCCTACGTTGTGCGCGCCGACGGCACGGTTGAGCAGATTGAGCTCTATGTTGCCGATATGACGGCAGAGGAGCGTGCCATCGTCAAGGCCGGCTGCCTGATCAACTACAACAAGTTCAAGGCCGCCGCCGAGTAACGTTGCTGTACGCCCCGGACACACCTTTCCCTCGGGCTCACGCGCTTCGCGAGGGTCGCCCGAGGGAAAGGTGTGTCCGGGGCTACCGCGACGTTCTCGTTGGGTCTTGAGGGACGCTAATAAATAGACTTGCTTGATGCCGCCTCTGTTAATGGGGCGGCTTCTTTTTGTCGAAAACCACCACAAAGGGGACAGGCACCTTTGTGGTGGTCCGCGGTTTGTCTCGTTCTGTAACAGGTAGGCCCTTATTTGCCGAGTAGTTGTTACAAATCTAGATAAACGGGCACCGCTGAACAATTCATCTCGATCCGTAACATCTGGACCCAAAAACGGCCGCTAGATGTTACAGATTGAGATGGTGAACGCCGGGGCCGAAGATCACCACAAAGGGGCCTGTCCCTTTCGTGGTGGTGGTGGGGCGAGCTCGATGCTGCCGTGCTCGCTGAACGACATTCTAATGAGCGTCTCTACAGGATTTCATCTGGGTTGGCGGGTTTGGTTGTTTTGGGGATGCCGAGTTTGGATGACGCGAAATCGTCAACATTGTCCTTAATTCCGTCTTTGGTGTAGACAGTGACCATATAGGTGCTGTGTCCGAATTCGCCCTTGTCGCGTGTTGCCCAGGCATCCCAGTAGGCGGCCCCGTTTCGCCCTTTGATTTTTCCGACACGGCGGAGTTCTGTTCGCTTTAATTTCCGGTTGCTATAGATGGTTCGACCGGCTTCCGCGGTGAGCCCGCACTGTCCAAGCAGCTTGTCGAGGACTTGGTTCATGTGGCGCTCATCGGTGTTTGGTGCGTAGTCGTAGGCGAGGGTGATGGAGTCGAGTGGCTGGTCGTCGATCAGATAGTTTAGCGCCTGAGGTTCAAGGCAGAAATAGGGGGAGCATCCGTCGACCTTGCCGAGCAACGGTAACTTGGACTGCCAACTTCCGGTGGGAATTGCATATTCGTAGAACACGCCACGGCAGACAAAGGAGAGCGAGGTGGCACGCGAGCCGGCGTCGATCATCCCGCAAAGATCGAAGGGCGAGGCGATACCAAAAGAAAAGGGCGTGATGACGATAAGGAAGAGCATCACGATGGGTATGGCGAGAATGGCGATGACGTTGCGGCCGGTGGAATGAGACGGCTTCATATGCGCTCCTCGAGACAAAGATCTGTTGAGGATAGGCAGAAATGGATATGTTCAGAGAACAATTCAAGTTTAATCTCATGGCGCGAGATGGTCGACCGTTAGCGTCGAAAACCACCACAAAGGTGCCTGTCCCCTTTGTGGTGGTGAGGAGCGCGCGGCTTCTTTTGGTAATAGTGTTAGCTGGCGGTATCATTAGTGCAGGTGGCGAAGGTTTGCATTGTGGGGTGTTTTGCCGTGAGCCGTTCTGCCCGTATTGGATTGATTGTCTTGGCGCTTGCGATCGCTGTGGTTGGCGCGGGCGCTGTCGGTATGGCATTTCTACCTGCTGCGGTGACGGAGCCGTTGGTCAAGCCTGTGGCTCAATCTGTCGAACTTCTGACCGGCGACGACAAGCCCGAGACCATTACCGTTGATTTTGATGAGCAGCCGGCTGTGCTGGGTATTAGCAATTATCCGAGTATTCAGCTTGGGGCCATGCGCTATACCACGGATACAAGCCTGATCGATAGGGCGTCCGAGCTACTCAAGGGCAAAACATTTAAGCGTTGGTACGGATATGCGTCCTATCGGGCAAAAGCGAACGACATGGTTGGCGGATGCCACTCTTCCATCGAGCTGGACACTGCAAACGGCGCAAAGTTATGTGATGTCTCGTACGATCCGGGTTACGAGGGCAATGAGGGTCCGGGTATTTACATCATGGCCGGCGATGCAGCCTATGTCATGGAGGGCGACCAGGCCGAGCTCAACGATTTTATGGGTCAGTGTATCCAAGATGCCTATGAACAGACCTGCTTGCCCGACCCGCAGACTGCACGCGATAGTGGGTCTGCCCGTATATGGCTCTTCGAGGATGAGATGCCCTGGAGCGGCGAATCGGGAAGCACGGGTTCGGCAAGTAAATAGAGACTGCAACCACCACAAAGGTACCCGTCCCCTTTGTAGTAGTTCTCGGTTTGTCTCGATCTGTAACATCTTGGCCGCTAAAAGTGGGCCTGGTGTTACAGATTTAGATTTTCGATTCGGGTGTCTTCTGTTTGTCTCAATCTGTAACAGATAGGGCCCTATTTGCCGAGTAGTTGTTACAGATTTAGATAAACGGGCGCCGCTGAGCATTTCATCTCGATCTGTAACATCTAGGATCAAAAATGGCTGCTAGATGTTACAGATCGAGACGGTAGTGCGCCTGGGCAGCGGCGGGCTGACATCTCAGTACCCTATCTCTTAATCACTCAGAAAATCTTATATATAGAGACTTAGATTTGTGTATAAGATCGCGCAAAGCTGGCAACAATACTTCTCGAATAACGTGAAGCCGCCCCGTAGGGCGGCCGCCCCAAGAGAGGTGATTCCATGAGAATCGATAAGCTAGCAATGACGTCGCGCGAGGCGCTGCAGACCGCCATGAGCACGGCTGCCGACGCGCAGGCCGGCGCGGTAGAGCCGATTCACCTGCTGTCCGCCCTGCTCGGTGCCGGCGAGCGCAATATCTCCGTGATCATAGAGCGCATTGGTGCCGACCCGGCTCAGCTCGCACGCTCCACGCAAGATGCCATCGACCACGCGCCCAAGGTTTCGGGCGAGGGCCAGCAGATGGGCCTGTCCAACGAGCTCGTCCGCGTCATCGAAAAGGCCGAGAAGAAGGCCACCAAGATGGGCGACAGCTTTGTGGTGACCGAGCATCTGCTGATGGCACTTGCCGAGGACAAGGGCGAGGCCGGCCGCGTTCTGCGCGACGCAGGCGTCACCAAGGAGCGCATCGAGCAAGTCTACGAGGAGCTGCGCGGCGATGACCGCGTGACGTCCGCCGAGGACAAGACGCAGTTTGAGGCGCTGGAGCAGTACGGTCGCAACATCTGCGACCTCGCCCGCGCCGGCAAGCTCGACCCGGTCATCGGCCGTACCGATGAGATTCGCCGCACCATCCAGGTTCTGTCCCGTCGTACCAAGAACAACCCCGTGCTCATCGGTGAGCCGGGCGTCGGCAAGACGGCCATCGTCGAGGGCATCGCCCAGCGTATCGTGGCTGGCGACGTGCCGAGCACGCTGCGCGACCGCGACCTCATCGAGCTCGACATGAGCGCGCTGGTCGCCGGCGCCAAGTACCGCGGCGAGTTCGAGGACCGCTTGAAGGCCGTGCTCAAGGAGGTACAGAAGTCCGAGGGCAAGGTCATCTTGTTCATCGATGAGCTCCACACCATCGTGGGCGCGGGTGCCACCGAGGGCTCCATGGACGCCGGCAACATCCTGAAGCCGGCGCTTGCCCGTGGCGACCTGCACGCGATCGGCGCGACCACGCTTGACGAGTACCGCAAGTACATCGAGAAGGACGCGGCGCTCGCGCGTCGTTTCCAGACTGTGATGGTCTCCGAGCCTACCGTCGAGGACACCATCTCGATCCTGCGTGGCCTCAAGGAGAAGTACGAGATCTTCCACGGCGTGCATATCACCGATAGCGCGCTCGTGGCGGCTGCCGACCTCTCCGATCGCTACATCGCCGACCGTTTCCTGCCCGACAAGGCCATCGACCTGGTCGATGAGGCCGCAAGCCGCCTGCGCATGGAGCTCGACAGCATGCCGGTTGAGATCGACGCCACCACGCGTCAGCTCACCCAGCTGCAGATCGAGGAGCAGGCGCTCATGAAGGAGACCGATGACGCCTCCAAGGAGCGTCTGGAGGCCCTGCGTCAGGAGATCGCCGAGGTCCAGGAAAAGCTCAACGTGCAAAAGGCCGGCTGGCTCAACCAGAAGAACGCCATCGATCACGTGCAGGAGCTCAAGGGGCAGCTTGACGAGGCCAAGAGCGAAGAGGAGCGCGCGACGCGCAACGGCGACCTGGGCCGTGCGTCCGAGCTGCGCTACTCCGTGATTCCGGGCCTGCAGCAGCAGATTCAGGATTCCGAGGCCGCGCTCGAGGCACAAAAGCAGCAGGACGGCGAGGGCCTCAACGAGCAGGTGACCTCCGATGAGATCGCCGAGGTCGTGAGCGCCTGGACCGGCGTGCCCGTCTCCAAGATGATGCAGGGCGAGCTCGACAAGTTGAAGGGCCTGGAGGGCGAGCTGCATAAGCGCGTCATCGGTCAGGACGAGGCCGTCTCCGCCGTTGCCGCGGCCGTGCGCCGCAGCCGTGCGGGTCTCTCCGATCCGGACAAGCCCATCGGCAGCTTCTTCTTCCTGGGCCCCACCGGCGTGGGCAAGACCGAGCTCGCCAAGGCGCTTGCTGAGTGCCTGTTCGACGACGAGCGCGCACTCGTGCGTATCGACATGTCCGAGTACATGGAGAAGTTCAGCGTCCAGCGTCTGATCGGTGCGCCCCCGGGATACGTGGGTTACGACGAGGGCGGCCAGCTCACCGAGGCCGTGCGCCGTCGTCCGTACTCCGTGATCTTGCTCGACGAGATGGAGAAGGCTCATCCGGATGTCTTTAACGTGCTGTTGCAGGTGCTCGACGACGGCCGTCTGACCGATGGCCAGGGTCGCCAGGTGTCCTTCAAGAACACGATTATCATCATGACGTCCAACGTGGGCTCCAAAGCCATCGCCGATCTGTCCGGTAAGGACGAGGAGGAGATGCGCCATCAGGTCGACGCCGCCATGGCTCAGACCTTCCGCCCCGAGTTCCTCAACCGTATCGACGATATCGTGGTGTTCCATCCGCTCGGCATGGCGCAGATTGAGAAGATCGTCGACATCCAGCTTGCCGACGTCCGCGCACGCCTGGCCAAGGAGCGCATGACGCTTGCCATCACCCCGGCGGCCAAGCAGATGCTCGCCGTGGGCGGCCTGGACCCCGTGTTCGGTGCCCGTCCGCTCAAGCGTCTGGTCCAGCGCGAGGTCGTGGACGCCATCGCCGCCGCCATCATCGACGGCACGGTGCGCGAGGGCGATCAGGTGACGGTCGATGTCGACAAGGACGGCGGCTTTACCGTCGTGTGCGATAACACGCCGGCGGCCACCTACGAGGTCCCCGACGCCGAGTAGATTTTGGGCCATGCCTTAAAATCTGTCAGTCGTCTCTAAACGCCAAGGGCGGCGGATCCAATTGGGTCCGCCGCCCTTTTTCGTGCGACAATCGATGATGTTGAACACGATTGCATGGCAAGGAGATATGCAGATGAAAGACGAGATCAAGACAAGCGCGCCGGCGACCGATGCCGCACCCGCCGCGCCCAAGCCTGCGCCCAAGCCGGCGCCCAAGCCGCGCGACCCCTACATCCGTGCCGAGAACGAGGACGACGACGGCTACGATCCCTACAGCGATCGCCGCCCCGAGCGCGAGCCGATGTTCGAAGCCGATCCGTGGCGCTGAGTGCCACCCAAAAGGCCACCAATAAGTTGCGGTGAAATAGGGACTGTTTTGCAGTTTGGCCAGCAAAAACAGTCCCTATTTCACCGCAACTGCGTTAGGGATTTTTCTGCAGGGGAGGGTAGTCAAAAAAGCCCCGTCCCAAATTGACTGAAAAAAGCCCCGTCCCAAATTGACTGCTCGGGGAGTCGCATTCGAGCTCGGTTGTCCTCTTAACCACTCGATATCCTTCGGAGCAATAATAGTGAAAAAACTTGCTTAAGTGTTAATCAAGCTACACACAATCTTGCTCTCTAATTAATCAAGAATCAGTATAATTTTGATTAGCTAGAGAGTAAGATTGGAGAATCATGGCATTCAACGACTTGATTGCCCAGAAAATAAAGGACTTTGAACAGCAGGGGGTTCCGCAGGTCTTTGAGCGAGACCTTGATCTGGAAAACCCACAGGAGCCAAAGCGCGACAACATCGTAAATGTGGTTGTGGGGGCCCGCCGTTGTGGAAAGACGTATCGCCTGTATCAGGAGATGCAGCGGCTTCAGGGTCGGGGCGTCGAGCTTGACCGGATGCTTTACTTTAATTTTGAGGACGAGCGCTTGCGCCCGTATGAGTCATCGCTGCTGGCGGACGTGCTCGACACGTTCTATGCGCTGTATCCTGCTGCTCGAACCGAGGGCGCTTACATTTTCTTTGACGAGATCCAGGAAATTCCCGAATGGGGTGCGTTTCTGCGGCGTGTAGTCGATACGGAGAAAGCGACCGTCTATGTGACGGGATCTTCTTCTAAGATGCTGTCCTCAGAGCTTAAGAGCGAGTTCAGGGGTCGTTCTCTTATACGGGAGCTTTTTCCGTTGAGTTTTTCGGAATACGTTCGGTATAAGACGGGGAGCGTTTTCGAGCCAGATGCGACCTTTTCCCCAAGCGATGCAGCGCTGCTTCGACATCATCTGATCGGATATCTTGAACGAGGGGGATTCATCGCGACGCTTGAGCAGACGCCCGCAGACGCGATTCAGCTGCTACAGGAATATGCTTCGCGAACGGTCGCTATGGACGTCGTTGAGCGTTACGACGTCAAGAACCCTCGCTTGGCATCGCTGTTCCTAACGCGGTGTATGGCATCTTCGGGACGAGAGCTGTCGGTGAACAAAGTGTACAACGAGTTCAAGAGCAGGCAGATACCCGTCAGTCGTAATTCGCTCAGCGACTTACTTGAGTATTATGAGGATGCCTACCTGCTGTTCTCCGTGCCGGAGTTCACGCGTTCACTGGCAAATAACATGCGGTCTGCGTCTAAGGTCTACGCTGTCGACCCTGCGATGTTTGGAGCATTCTCTCCCGCATCGGCATTGGACCAGGGCCAGAGGCTCGAGACCGCAGTGTTCAATGCGCTAAGAAGAAGGACTCCCGCGGTGAGGACCGGCTCGGTCTGCCGCCTGCTGATCAAAGAGAAGAGCAAAAGCCATGAGGTGGACTTTGTGGCTGGGGACGCACTTCTCATGCGGGCTTATAGCCTGATTCAGGTGAGTGTGGATATGGCAAGTGAGAAAACGCGCGAGCGCGAAATTGCCGCGCTTGATGCCTCGATGGCCCAGTTCGATCTTGGCGAGTCGGCAATCGTTACCATGGATGAGCAGGCCGATATTCCATGCGAGCACGGTGCGGTACACGTTGTGCCCGCATGGAAGTGGCTCCTTGCCTAATCATCTACGGATCTGTGGGGCCAGGACCTCCTGGCCCCTTTATCACGGTTGGGGAGCACCATGATGCGCCCGGCTAGTCCTGGGCCTTGATGCTCGGCAGGAGAATCTGGGCGAGGTAGTCGGTCTCGAGTTTGGTCGCGGCGTCAGCCTTGCCGTCTTTGCCGACCAGCACGTTCTTGATCTGGCTATAGGTGTAGCGGTTGCCGGTCGTGAGCTCGACAAGCTCAATGGCCGTGTCCATGGGGTAGGTCGACACGGGGTCTTGCGTGCGCCCGTTGATGGTCTGGGGCACCACGTACGGATAGACGGGGCCGCTGGCGTAGACGGTGTAGCCGTTGCCGAGGTTTGCCGCACCTAAAACCGCATCGCCCTCATCGGGCGTAAAGCTCTCGCCGTCGCGCACCGTGACAAGCGTCACAAGCGGCGTGTTCGTGTCGCCGGCAAGATAGATGCACAGCGTGCTGCCGTTTTGCCAAGTCGCGACTTTGCCGTACCACTCAACGGGAATATCGAGCTGATACAGGTCCGTTGCCTTATGTCGAGCATCGGCGTCGCGGGCCGCCTGTGCCTCGCGGGAGCTCACGGCGTTGACGGCGGCGTCACGGCGCGCGGTTGCCGCCTGCTGGAGCACCTTTGCGACCGCGGCGGAGTTCACCCCGCCTTCCTCGGCATACTTGGCGGCGGCATCGATCTGGTCGTCAGTCACCGTGTCGGCCGAAGGCACCTTGAGCTTAAAGGTGGCCTGGGCACTCAAATCCTGCCCATCGCTCTTAATGGTGACCTGCGCCTTGGTGGTCGGCACGGTGTAAATGGTACCGTCGGCTGCGATGGGGGACCCAGCGATGGAGAGCGTGTAATCGCCGGGCAGCAGCTTAATGCCGCGACCATGCTCGTCAACGTAGAGCGTTTCGCTCACGGAAGAACCATCGGAATCCTGCCCGCTCACCTGCACGGGAATCTTGGAGCCAGTTGAGCAGTCGAGGCCCGCTGCATGCACGCCAATCTGCACCGACATCATCGTGTGCGCACTGGCGGCGACAGCGGCAGCCTGCTCTTGCTGATATCCGTTCCAGGCAGCATAGCCTGCGCCGCCGGCGACGAGCGCGACGGCCACAACGCCGGCAACCATCAGGTTGCGGCGCTTGGGCGGCATCTTACGATGACGAACCTCGGCTTCGCGTGCCGAAGGGACGGACGGTAGGGGAATATCGCCCATGGCGATGGTCTCGTCCACGGCAGGCGCGGAGCCCAGGCCGGGAAGCTCGCGGGTCAGCGAATCTTCGGCCGGTAAGCTGTCGAGCAAGATGGTTTCCTCGCTCGTGTCGGATTCGGGCTGGTCGTCGGCCTCGCACTCGGATTCCTCGTGCCCCGCCTCGTCCTCGGTGGGCGCGGCGCCATCGTCTTTTGCATCCCGATCATCGGGCTGCACCTCGATTTCCGGCTCATCCTGCACATCAACGTTCGAATCGTCAAACGCAATCTCGGCCAGCGCGATCTGGTCTAGGCTCTCCAGGGCCTCGGCACACGCTTCTGCATCTTGGGCCGCATCCTCTTGGCCCATCGTTTCATCTTTCATATATCCCCCAAGCTCAATATCGGGACAACACTGTACCCAAAAACGGGACCCTATAGGGCCGCCGCAGGATTTGAAATCCGATTTTATATATGCGCGTGTTTTTGAATGCAAGCGGGATGAAAAAAGCCCCCGGAAAGCGAGCGAAACGCTTTCCGGGGGCTCTGCGAGACATTGGATTGAAAAGCCTGGCGGGCGGGCCTATGCCCAAGTGCCAACAGCGACCAGCGCGTTACTCGGCGTGCGCGTAATCAACCTTGGCGCGGCGGGCAGTGGCCTTCTCCCAATCGCTGGTGCCCTCAAAGACGTCCTGCTTGTAGGGATTGCGGCCGAGCTTCTTGGCACGGTAGATGATGTAGATGATCGCGGCGATGTTGGCGACCAGTGCGGCGATCGAGACTGCGGTGGCGGCGCCCGCGTCGAGCGTGGAGTGCGTCACAAAGATAGACTCCTCCTGGAAGTACGGGAACACCTGGGCAAACATGCACCAAATGGCCAATGTAAAGGCGCGGTTCTGAATCCAGCCGCCCTTGTTCCAGATAAAGGCGGCGACGGTGGGCGCCAGCAGCAGCGCAAAGCCGCAGAACCAGGAGTGGGTGGGCAGGCAGTTGTAGGTGTAGCAGAAGTTCCAGATATCGTAGGCGATGATGTAGACCCAGGTCATGTCGGGCCACAGCATGTCGGTCTTGTCCTCGGAGGCGTAGACGCTCCACCAACCGGTCATGCAGAAGATGTTGATGAGACCGGCGATGCCGTTGAACACGTTGTTCCAGCCGGCAAGCTGCGTGGCACCCTCGGAGGTGACCCAGGTGGACTGGCCCAGGACAAAGAAGTGATAGGCGCTCTCAAAGTCGGACACGACGGCGATCATGATGTTGATGGCGACGATCACAAACGGCCACGCGCGGAACCAATGCGCCTTGCCGATCTTGCCCCACTGGTACTTAATGGCGATGAAGCCCCAGCAACCGGCCAGCGCCGCGTATACCTTGGCGTAGTGGAACCAGCTGTTCTGGTACACATGGGTGGGGTTGGTGAGTGCCCACTCGGCGCCCTGTGAGACGCCGATGGCGATGGCGACGCAGTAGATGGTCATGGCCAGCGGAGCCACGCCAAAGATGATTGCCGCGCCCAGCTTGGTGCGGCGGCCGACCTCGTTGAGCACGATCAGGCCAATAAAGACCATGGCCCAGCCGGCCCAGTGGATAAGGGTATCGCTACCCCAAACATCGAACAGCATGCTGCTCTCCTTTCACACGCCCGCGGCCCCTCTTCTGATCGCGGGCAGTTTGGCCAAATGTCGTCAGTTCTGGGGCTTGCGCTCCGGATACTTGGCGGTATAGCCCTCGATGTGGAGTGTCGAGGCGATGATTTCCTTGACCGTCTCGTCGGGCACATCGGGGTGCGTGCGGATATACATCAACAACCCCATGATGAGGGTGTAGAACGTCTCGTAGACATGGTCGATGCGTAGCTCATGATGAGCGACAAAATCCACCACGGTGGTGTCGCAGATATACTGCGCCACGCGCTGGACCACGTTGTGCAAAAAGCCGCCGTAGAGCGCGCCGCTGCTCGAGGTAAGCGTGCTCGGCAGTTCGTGGCCGCTGGCGACCAGACGCTTAAAGAGCGGGGCGACGGTGTCGAGCGCGCCCTCGATATCACCGACGGTGCGGCCGGCGTTCCACTGCTCGAGCTCGGAGATAAAACCGTCGATCGCCTCGTCCATAACAGCGGTGACGGCGGCGTCCATGTCGGCGAAGTAGTGGTAGAACAGCGAGCGTGTGCAGCCGGCTCGCTTGGTCACGGCTGATACCGATAGGTGGGACACGCCCAGCTCGGAGCTTACGGTGCGCACGGCATCGAGGATCTCGCGACGGCGTTCGTCGCCCGTCAAGCGCTTTGCCGCGCTGTCGGATGCGGGGACGGCATTGACCGCAGAGGTATCTGCTGTGTTGTTGCCCATGCGTTTGCCGCCTTTCGTCCTCTTTTGCCTGACCGTTCGCCTAACAGTCTTGAATATTGTTGACGGTTCGTCAATACTATTTTTGACACAATGTCAACAATGGCGGGTAAACGGCATGGGGGGCATGCCCGACCTGCAAAAAAGAGGGGTGCCGCGGTCTCGCCGGGCTGTGGCAAGAGAAGGGACAACCATGATTCTCAACGGACCGGGAATTAGCTACACCGAGCCCGATATCGGCGCGGAGTTCGTGCCGCCGCTGCCGGAGCATCCGCGCGAGGCCATTGTCAAGCTGTGCGAGCATTGCACCAACCGTCTGCTGCATCGCGACGAGCTGCTGGGCTACGAGTACTGGTCGTTTGCCGAGGCCGCGACTGACGAGCAGGCCGAAGTGCTCTGCAAGATGAAGATGCGTCGTCCCTATACGCTGCCCGAGATGGTCAAGCTCACCGGCATGCCCGAGGCCGATATCGAGAAGATGCTCGACGACATGAGCTACACGGGTCTGCTCGAGTACAACTGGGAAAATCCCGAGCGCGCCAAGCAGTGGGTGCTGCCCATGCTGGTGCCGGGTTCTGCCGAGTTCCTCAACATGCGCGTGAGCCAGCTCGAGGAGCATCCGGTCTATGCCAAGTTCTTTGAGCAGGCATCCAAGGGCCCGCTGTCCAAGGCCACGCCGATGGTGCCGCCCGGAGGCGCCGGTATCGGCATGCACGTCATTCCGGTCGAGAAGGCCATCGATGCCGCGAGCACGTCGGTGCCTATTGAGCATATCGAGCATTGGCTCGACAAATACGAGGGTAAGTATGCCGCCAGCACCTGCAGCTGCCGCGCGAGCCGTCGCGTGATGGGCGAGGGCTGCGCCGACGACCCCGCCGACTGGTGCATCGCCGTGGGCGATATGGCCGACTACGTGGTCGAGACCGACCGCGGCCACTATGTGACGCGCGAGGAGGTCTACGACATCTTGCGCCAGGCCGAGGACAACGGCTTTGTGCACCAGATCACCAACATCGACGGCGAGAACAAGATCTTCGCCATCTGCAACTGCAACGTCAACGTGTGCTACGCCCTGCGCACCTCGCAGCTGTTCAACACGCCCAACTTGTCGCGCTCGGCCTATGTCGCCAAGGTCGAGAAGGACAAGTGCGTGGCCTGCGGTCGCTGCGTTGAGGTTTGCCCGGCCGGCGCCGCCAAGCTGGGCCAGAAGCTCTGCAGCAAAAAGGCCGGCGGACAGGTGCCCGAGTATCCGCGCCAGGAGCTGCCCGATGCCACCAAATGGGACCACACCAAGTGGTCGCCCAACTACCGCAACGATAACCGTATCGAGACGCACGAGTCCGGCACCGCGCCCTGCAAGACGGCCTGCCCCGCGCATGTCGCCGTTCAGGGCTATTTGAAGCTCGCGGCTCAGGGTCGCTATGACGAGGCCCTAGCACTCATCAAGCGCGAGAACCCGCTGCCCGCTATCTGCGGCCGTGTGTGCAACCGCCGCTGTGAGGATGCCTGCACCCGCGGCCGTGTGGACGCCGCCGTGGCTATCGACGAGGTCAAGAAGTTCATCGCCCAGCGCGATCTTGATGCCGCGACCCGCTATGTCCCGCCCGTGGTGACGCCGACGCGCGCTGGCGGCTTCGATCAGAAGATCGCCATCATCGGTGCCGGTCCCGCCGGCCTGTCCTGCGCTTTCTACCTGGCCGAGAAGGGCTACAAGCCTGTCGTGTTCGAGAAGAACGAGCGCCCGGGCGGCATGCTCACCTACGGCATTCCCAGCTTTAAGCTGCAGAAGGATGTTATCGAGGCCGAGGTCGAGATCATTCGCCTGATGGGTGCCGAGTTCCGCTATGGCGTGGAGGTCGGCCGCGATGTGACGCTCGACGAGCTGCGCGAGCAGGGCTTTAAGGCCTTCTACGTGGCTATTGGCTGCCAGGGCGGCCGCCTTGCCGGTATTCCGGGCGAGGATGCCGAGGACGTGACCGTGGCCGTCGACTTCCTTCGCGAGGTTAACAGCGGCAAGATCGACGCGCTGCCCGGCCGCACCATCGTGGTGGGCGGCGGCAACGTGGCCATCGACGTGGCCCGAAACGCCTGCCGTCTGGGCTCCGAGCACGTTGAGATGTTCTGCCTGGAGAGCGAGGCGCAGATGCCCGCCAGCGAGGAGGAGCGTCGCGAGGCCGTTGAGGACGGCGCGCACATCAGCTGCGGCTGGGGTCCCAAGGAGGTTCACCTGGACGAGGCCGGTCGTGTGTGCGGCATCACCTTCAAGCGCTGCACGCGTGTCTTTGACGACGAGGGCCGTTTTGCGCCCGAGTACGACGAGAACGACTTGCGCCGTGTCGATGCCGACCGTGTCGTCATGTCGATTGGCCAGTCCATTGTGTGGGGCGACCTGCTGGCTGGCTCCAAGGTGGAGCTTGGCCGCGGCCAGGGTGCTCTTGCCGATCCCCAGACCTACCAGACCGCCGAGCCCGACATCTTTGTGGGCGGCGACGTCTACACCGGCCCCAGCTTTGCCATCGACGCTATCGCCGCCGGCCACGAGGCCGCGGTGTCCATCCATCGCTTTGTGCAGCCGGGCTCCACGCTCACCATCGGCCGCAACCAGCGCCGCTACACCGCGCTCGACCGCGACGACGTTGTGCTCGAGGGCTACGACAACGCGAGCCGCGAGGTTGCCCACGTGGACCGCGAGCGCGAGAAGGCTGCGCCCTTTAGCGAGTACGTCGAGACCTTTACCGAAGAGCAGGTGCGCGCCGAGACCGCCCGCTGCCTGGGTTGCGGTGCCTCG
The DNA here is from genome assembly GCA_900541785.1 of uncultured Collinsella sp. Taxonomy (GTDB): domain Bacteria; phylum Actinomycetota; class Coriobacteriia; order Coriobacteriales; family Coriobacteriaceae; genus Collinsella. The sequence goes on along the minus strand of UQKY01000015.1, from coordinate 14,844 downwards.
ATCGTCGACCCCAACAAGTGCATCGGCTGCGGCCTGTGCACCACCAAGTGCGCGTTCGACGCCATCCATCTGGATCGCGACCGCCCCGAGTGCTCCACGATGGTCAAATACGAGCAAAAGCTCCCCAGTCTGGGTAAGTACGCTTTGAAACGCGCAATCAAAATCAAGTTCGGTCGTAAATAGGTAACCATGGCCGGTAGGGGGACGGCGCAGACTAGATTTCGCCGTCCCCTTGCTTTGAGTTTGCATCGCATCAACCGTTGTTGAAAGGTTTCTACCTTGCACGAATTGGGAATCGTTTATCACATCATTCGCGATGTTGAGAACGTGGCGCGCGCCAATGGCGTGAGTCGCGTTTCGAGCGTCACGCTGCTGCTGGGCGAGGTCTCGGGCGTCGTTTCCGACTTACTGCTCGACGCTTGGCGCTGGGCGGCAGATAAAAAGTCCATCACCGAGGATGCGGAGCTTATTGTGGAGCCCGTCGAGGCCGTGACACATTGCGAGGCGTGCGGCCGCGACTACGCGACGGTCGAGCACGGCAAGACCTGCCCCCATTGCGGTAGCGGCGAGACATACCTGCTGCAGGGCCAAGAGGTCATGATCAAACAGATCGAGACCCCCGAAGAGGATCCGGCAGACGCTGCTCCTGACGGCCTCTCCGACGCCCCCGATGCCGTCGACGCCGCCAACCCACTCCACATCGCCTAGGATTCCCTATAAGTTGCGGTGAAATAGTTCCTAAATCCAGCCTTCTGGCTCTTAAACAAGAACTATTCCACCGCAACTATTTTGAGTGGTTTCATAGACCATAAGTCACGAAAAAAGTCAAGCCATGTCTGTTTAAACAAAATAGCGGCAGTACAAGCGCATTCGCGCTTGCCTAAAATCGATATTAATGAACAGCCTGCTTGTATCTGTAAAATGCTTGGCTTGATGAGCGACGCCTTGTCGTGTAATGAGTCAAAAAGCAGTAACGTAATCAACTTGTAACAAACCTAGACGTTTAAACAAATAATCCAACCTTTTGCGGATTTAGCTATAATTCCACAAACCAAACAGCTATACTCCTTTCATGTCGTGTAGGAAATACGTAGACAAAAAGGAGGTTATGTGATGGTAAGTATTGTTCTTGCTAGCCACGGGGACTTGGCAGCTGGAATCAAGCAGACGGGCTCGATGGTCTTTGGCGATCAGCCGTCTGTTGCCGTGGTCTCGCTCGAGCCGAGCATGGGCCCCGACGACTTCCGTGCCAAGGTCGAGGAAGCAATCGCTTCCTTCGAAGACCAGGAGCAGGTGCTCTTCCTCGTTGATCTGTGGGGCGGCACGCCGTTCAACCAGATCAGCGGGCTCATCGAGGGCCACGATTCCTGGGCTATCGTCACCGGTGTCAACCTGCCTATGCTCATCGAGGCATATTCGCAGCGCTTTGACGCAAAGAACACTGCACATGCGATCGCAAAACATCTCGTGACTGAGGCTAAGGCTGGCGTGCGTGTCAAGCCCGAGTCTCTGGAGCCCGAGGAGAAGAAGCCGGCTGCGGCCGCCGCTGCTCCTGCAGGCGCCATCCCTCCGGGAACGGTCATCGGCGATGGGCACATCAAGATCGCCCACGTCCGTATCGACACCCGTCTGCTTCATGGTCAGGTGGCCACCACGTGGACCAAGCAGATCAACCCCAACCGCATCATCGTGGTTTCCGACGGCGTTGCTCACGACGAGCTCCGTAAGACCATGATCGAGCAGGCTGCCCCTCCGGGAGTCCATGCCAACGTCGTGCCCATCAAGAAGATGGCCGAGGTCGTCAAGGACACGCGCTTTGGTGACACCAAGGCCATGCTGCTCTTTGAGAACCCGCAGGATCTGCTCAAGGCCATCGAGGCCGGCGTCGACATCAAGGAAGTCAACATCGGTTCCATGGCTCACTCCAAGGGCAAGGTCGTCGTCACCAACGCCGTCGCTATGGGCGATGACGATGTCAAGACTCTCGAGGCTCTCAAGGCCAAGGGCGTCAAGTTCGAGGTCCGCAAGGTTCCTTCGGATTCCTCCGAGGATCTCGACGCCATGTTGAAGAAAGCTAAGGCCGAACTGGCCGCTCAAGCATAGTAAAGGAGGGTCCGATACATGTCTGCAATCACTATTCTGCTTGTTGCGATTGTCGCGTTGCTTGCCGGTATGGAAGGCATTCTGGATGAGTTCCAGTTCCATCAGCCGCTCGTGGCATGCACGCTTATCGGTCTCGTAACCGGTCACCTTCAGGAGGGCATCCTCCTGGGCGGTTCGCTCCAGATGATGGCCCTTGGCTGGGCTAACGTCGGCGCCGCTGTCGCGCCTGACGCCGCTCTGGCCTCGGTCGCTTCTTCGATCATCATGGTGCTCGCCCTCAACGGTGGCGCCACCGATTCGGCCAAGGCCGTTACCACCGCTATCGCCGTCGCCGTCCCGCTGTCGGTCGCTGGTCTGTTCCTGACCATGATCTGCCGTACCATTGCTACCGCTATCGCTCACGCCATGGACGGTTGCGCCGAGAAGGGCGACTTCTCCGGCATCGAGCGCTGGCAGTATGCTGCCATCCTCATGCAGGGCCTTCGTATCGCCATCCCGGCAGTGCTTCTGTGCGTCATCCCGGCCGAGGCCGTTACCAACGCGCTTAACGCTATGCCCGACTGGCTGTCCGGCGGCATGGCTGTCGGCGGCGGCATGGTCGCTTCCGTCGGTTACGCCATGGTCATCAACATGATGGCCACCAAGGAGACCTGGCCGTTCTTCGTCCTCGGCTTCGTCCTTGCTGCCATCCCTCAGCTCACGCTGATCGCCCTTGGTCTCATTGGCATCTCCCTTGCCCTCATCTACCTTGGCCTTAAGGATCTGGCCAAGCAGGGTGGCGGCATGGGCGGTGGCTCCGGCGACCCGCTCGGCGACATTCTGAACGATTACGAGTAGGAGGGGAGTGATACATATGGCAGAGAACAAGATTCAGCTCACCAAGGCTGACCGCAAGAAGGTTTGCTTCCGTCATCAGGTCCTTCAGGGCTCGTGGAACTACGAGCGTATGCAGAACGGCGGCTGGTGCTTCGCAATGATCCCTGCGATCAAGAAGCTCTACACCAGCAAGGATGACCAGATTGCCGCTCTTAAGCGCCACCTGGAGTTCTATAACACCCACCCCTATGTTTCCGCCCCCGTCATTGGCGTTACCCTCGCCCTCGAGGAGGAGCGCGCCAACGGTGCTCCGATCGATGATGTCGCCATCCAGGGCGTCAAGGTCGGTATGATGGGCCCGCTCGCCGGCGTCGGTGACCCCGTCTTCTGGTTCACCCTTCGCCCGATTCTGGGCGCTCTGGGCGCTTCCCTGGCCATGTCCGGCAGCATCGTCGGTCCGCTGCTGTTCTTCTTCGCGTGGAACATCATCCGTTACGCTTTCCTGTGGTACACGCAGGAGTTTGGCTACAAGGTCGGCTCCTCCATCGCCAAGGACCTCTCCGGTGGTCTGATGGGCAAGGTCACCGAGGGCGCTTCCATCCTGGGTATGTTCATCATCGGCGCCCTGGTCGAGCGCTGGGTGTCCATTTCCTTCACCCCGATCGTCTCCACGGTCAAGCAGTCTGCTGGCGCCTTTATCGACTGGGCTAGCCTGCCCTCCGGTTCCGAGGGTATCAAGGAAGCGCTGACGATGTACAACTCCGTCGGTGCTACCGCCCTTGATCAGATGAAGGTCACCACGCTTCAGGCCAACCTCGATCAGCTCATCCCCGGCCTTGCCGCCGTGTGCCTGACCCTGCTGGTCTGCAAGCTCCTCAAGAAGAAGGTCAGCCCGATCGTCATCATCCTGGCTCTCTTCGCCGTCGGCATCATCGGTCGCTTCTGCGGCTTCATGTAAGCACGCTTCGGCTTAAGACCGAGAGTTGCTAGGTAAGGGCTTTTGAGCCATTGAAACGGACCGCACCCGGTGGGTACACTGGATGCGGTCCGATTGTTTTTATTGGAGGGCGAGGCGCGTATGGCGCAATCTCAGAACAGCACGGTCGATCTGGCAACGCCGGCAACCTGCCTGATGGGGCTTACCAGCCACGGTAACGTGATGGTGGGCAATAAGGCGTTCGAGTATTACAACGAGCGCAATCCCGAGGATTATATTCAAATCCCGTGGGACGAGGTCGACTATATTGCCGCCGAGGTTTTACGCGGCACCAAGAAGATCACGCGTTTTGCCATCTTCACCAAGGACAACGGTCACTTTACGTTTTCGACGCGCGACGACAAAGAGACGCTTCGTGCTGTCCGCAAGTACGTCGACGAGGATAAGCTTGTGCGTTCGCCCGACTTTATCGATGTGACCGCCAAGGGCGCCAAGAGCATCCCCTCCGTTATCAAAAATCTTTTCCACAAAGGCAACTAGCTCCTCATCAGTTGCGGTGAAATAGTTCCTAAATACGGCTTCAGATGCTTCAGATAGGAACTATTCCACCGCAATTTCGAAGTCTAGTCATGCGACGTATGGCGATGCAGTAAATCTGCTACACTAGTACAGCATGCCTCCGTAGCTCAGGGGATAGAGCACCGCTCTCCTAAAGCGGGTGTCGTGCGTTCGAATCGCACCGGGGGCACCAGAAGAAATTGCAGGTCAGACGGTATAAATCGTCTGACCTGCTTCTGTATAGATTAGGCTAAATAGACGATAGAGGGGTGAAAAAGGGGTGAAAGAAAGTTCTATGATGAAAACAGCTCGCCTACATATTTCACTCCGATATTTCACCCTAATATCCGGTTTTCAACCCTTTCCACAGTCTGCGGGCTTATAAGAAGCCCTTCGGCCATGGAAAGCGTTGAAAACCTAGGGTGACGTTGCTGTGAGATGGGCGAGTTTCCAACAGCCCCCGGCGTCTTCGGGTTTCGCCTGGGACCCTGCGACACCGGGGACCGTCGAAAACTCGCCCTTCCGCTTGGGAGAGGGCTTTTACCCCTTAAAATTGTCCGAAAGTGACAACGACGCAGGAGGTCCGGTATGCCTGCCAGCAAGAAAGAGGCAAAAGAGTTCGTCAAGCGGTGGCAGAAGCGCCTTGCCGCCATCCCCGCGGGCTCCAACAACGAGCAGCAGGACACGCAAAAGTTCTGGGTCGACCTGCTCATCAACGTCCTGGGCATCCCGTCCAACACCATAGACAGCTTCGTTGACTTCGAGCGGAAGGTGAGAGGCCGTCGCATCGACGTGTTCGTCTCTGACCACAACTTCCTCTGCGAGCAGAAGTCGTGGGGCATCGACCTCGATAAGCCCGAACCCAGGAACGGCGGCATGGAGACGCCGCTCCAGCAGGCCATGTGGTACGCGCGGCACCTGCCGTACTCCGAGCGCCCCCGCTGGGTGATGACGTGCAACTTCGGGACCTTCCGTCTCTACGACCTCGACAACGAGCGGCCCGAGGACACCGTGCAGGAGTTCTCCCTCGAAGAGCTCCAGGACAGCCTGTACCTTCTCTCCTTCCTGACCTCCAACGAGACGAGCCGCCTGCACAAGGAGCAGCAGCTCTCCATCGAGGCCGGGGCCTACGTCTCCAGGCTCTACGATGCCCTCGCCAAGCAGTACCACCATATCGAGGAGAAGGACGAGCGCGCGCAGGAGGAGCAGCGCTCGCTCAACGTGCTCATCACCCGAATCATCTTCCTGCTCTACGCCGAGGACGCCGACCTCCTGCAATCGCACCAGGCGTTCGGTAGGTACTGCGAGGGTGACCCTGCCAAGCTCCGCCGCAAGCTGGTGGACCTGTTCGAGGCGATCGACACGCCCTTAGAGCAGAGGGACGAGTACATGGACGAGGACCTCGCGGCCTTCCCCTACGTGAACGGCGGTCTGTTCGCCGACTCCTCCATCATCGTCCCACAGATGACCCCGGAGATTCTCGAGGCCATCACCGACGCGTCCCAGGACTTCGATTGGCGCGAGATCTCGGGCGTCATCTTCGGCGGCGTGTTCGAGGGCACGCTGAACCCCGAGACGCGCCACGCCGGGGGCATGCACTACACGAGCGTCGAGAACATCGAGCGCTGCCTCAAGCCGCTCTTCCTCGACGAGCTGTGGGACGAACTCCACGAGGCCGAGGGCGAGAAGACAGCTGCCAAGCGCAAGCAGGCCCTGGCGAGGCTGCACGACAAGGTGGCCTCCATCACCATCGGAGACCCGGCATGCGGCTCGGGCAACTTCCTTACCGAGGCGTACCGGCAGCTGCGCACCATCGAAAACCGAATCATCGAGGACGAGCTCAGCGAGGAGACAGGCAACGCGGGGCAGACGTCCCTCGTCGTTGCGCAGGACAGCCCTGTCCGCGTGTCCCTGGACCAGCTGTACGGCATCGAGATAAACGACTTCGCCGTCTCGGTCGCCAAGACCGCCCTTTGGATCACCGAGGAGCAGATGCTCCGAAAGACGCAGGAGATATACGTCGACTACGACTTCGACTTCCTGCCGCTCAGGAGCCTCAGCAACCTCCATGAGGGCAACGCCCTCAAGACCGATTGGTCCGAGGTGTTCCCCGATGACCTCACGTACCTCGTGGGCAATCCGCCCTTCCTTGGGGCCCGTAACCAGTCCAAGGAGCAGAAGGCGGAGCTCCTTGAGGTCTTCGACGGAGCGAAGAACGCAGGCAACATCGACTACTGCGGGGCCTGGTACATGAAGGCCGCGAGGTTCACGCAGGGAAAGCGCACGCGCTGCGCCCTGGTCTCTACCAACTCGATATGTCAGGGCGAGCAGGTCGCCAACCTCTGGAAACCCCTGCACGACCTGGGTATACACATCGACTTCGCGCACAACACCTTCCGCTGGGACAACGAGGCTGCGGACAAGGCACATGTGTTCTGTGTCATTGTCGGGTTCTCCCGCGAGTCGGGGACCAAGACGCTCTTCTACCACGCGACCCCGGACAGCGACGAAGAACAGATTCCCACGGCTCGAATCAATGCGTATCTGAAAGACGCTCCGGACGTTTTTGTCTACAGCAGAAGTAAGCCATTATCAGATGTTCCAGAAATGGGAATAGGCTCCCAGCCTATAGACGACGGCAATTACCTTTTCACTGATGAGCAGAAAATCGAATTCTTGCAAAGTGAACCTGGTGCAGAGAAATTCTTTCACAAGTGGCTTGGATCACAAGAATTTATCCGTGGCAAAAGCCGTTGGTGTTTATGGCTTGGGAACGCAAATTGGGATGAGCTAAAGAATCTGCCTAAATGCAGGGAAAGGGTTGAAGCGGTACGCCGGTATCGGCTCAAGAGCAAGAGAAGTCAGACCGTTAAAGCTGCGGAGTGCCCTGCCCATTTTGGAACTGAAATCCTGTCGGACACAGATTCAATCTTGATACCAGAGGTTTCATCAAGCCGAAGGCGATACATCCCAATGGGGTTCGTCGATGCTGAGGTCTTTTGTAGCAATAAAGTTCGTCTTATCCCAAATGCAACTCTCTATCAATATGGGGTGTTGCAGTCCCAATTTCATAATGCATGGGTTAGGGTCGTGACCGGAAGACTGAAAGATGATTATCAGTACTCGGCTGGTATTGACTACAACAACTTCGTCTGGCCCGAGCCCACGGAATCCCAACGCGAGGAAGTCGAGCGCTGCGCCCAGGCCGTGCTCGACGCCCGGGATGCCCAAGAAGGTGCGACGCTCGCGGACATGTACGATCCCAAGAACGAGACGTTCTTCCCCGAGCTGATGGCGGCGCACAAGGCGCTCGACACTGCCGTTGAGGCCGCCTATGGCGTTGATTTCGGCGGAGACGAGGAGAAGATTGTCGCCCACCTCTTCAACTTGTACGCCGAGAGGGTCGGGGTGTAGCAATCGGCCTTGCGGCCGATGGGTCCCGCTTATGGGCGGGACCCCCGCGACGCGCGGCGTCGCTCTCGCTGCGGCTTCCTGGCAACGCTCCCCAGGGTCGCGTTTCGTCCGCCTCCGCTCACACCGGCCCCACCCGGCGAACGGCTGCGCTCGATGGCTTCCAGAAGTCGCCATCGCTCCGCCGTGGTCGCCGGGCGGGGCCTCTCGCGTCGGGTCGCCGAGCGCCGTCGTACGACGCTCCCCATGGGTCGCGTCTCCTCGGCGTCGGCTCAACCGTCGCTCACCTGCCCGGGCTCGCGTTGCCTCGGCAACCGGTTCGCTCCGTGCAGGCAAGATATGGATTCCGTTGCACGGAATCATCTTGCCCACCTGCGGCGGGGCGCCGAGCCGCTCCGAGGTCGCTCTCGCCGAAGGGCTAAAAGAAAGGGCCGGGACGCCTGTTGCGTCCCGGCCTCAAGAGCTCAGTCGTCGCGCCCGTTCTGATTCTCCAGCGCCTTTCGCTCAAGCTCCCAGAACGCCCGCATCGCCGTCGCTATCCCGCGCAGCGTGAAGCGGACGGTGATGCCGGTCGAGCGGTCGACGGCGAAACCGAGCCTTCCGCCGTTGACCTTCCTCACGGCCCCGAGCGACTTCGAGGGGAAGCGGTACTGGAGGCTCCCGCCCTTGGACTCGGCGAGCTCGATGCCGTCCCGTCTGAGCCGCCGCTCAAGCTCGCCCATCCGGTCGGGGCAGTCGCGCATGCGCCCGACCTCCTCGATCCGGCGGGCGACCGCGACGCGAACGCGGGCGTTCTCCGAGCGCTCGGCCTGCCCCTTTCGGGCCATGTCGCGCTCGGCCCTGCCGGGTTGCCTCGCGTGGACGCGCGAGTTGGCCTTGCCACGCTCAAGCTGCCTGAGGCCGTATCGCTCGTCCAGGGCACGGACGGTCTTCACCCGCGCCTTTGCCGCCTTTCGCGCGGGGCCCTCGTCGAGTCTCCGCCCGGTCTCAAGGTCGCTGCGGTTGATGCCAAGGTGCACGGCGTAGCGGTCGATGGCGTCGGTGCGGCAGCGCTCGCGGTGCAACACCATCACGACCTCCTGGTTGGGGTAGCGCTCGGCCGCGTACTCCCTTGCGTAGCGCATGCACATCTCCGGCGTCATCTTCCCGCCGTTGAGGTCGCACTCGTCGGGGAGGAACCCGAGTATCTGGTGCTGCATGTAGGTGCACCTGGCACCGGCCTTGCCGGGCCTGTCGTGGCCCATGGCCTTCCTTGTGTCCGCCATCTCCTGAAACCAGCGGTCTTCGTCGATGATGTTCTGCGTGCCGTGGGCGAGCGCCTTTTCGCGGTCCCATGAGAGGTAGTCCCTGAGGCGGGAAAGGTGCCTCTCGCTGCAGACGCTCATCTGCTTTATCGCCGTCATGGTCGCCTCCTAATCGAGCGAGAGCCCACTGAACTTGCCGTCGCCCGCGTCTCCGGTCCCCTTCTCGGGATCGGGCCACTCGGGGCACCAGGTGGGGGCCTCCTCGCGCATCTTCTCGGTGGCGGAGGCATCGAGCCGCCGCTGGTACGTGCGACGCCTCTCCGCCTCGTGCTCGGGGGTTCCGAGGTCGAAGTGCTCCTTCGTTGGCGTGTTGGTGCAGTCCGTGACGGGGGAGCGGAAGACCCCTGCGCGGCACGCGGGCATCCCGTTGTCTGCGTGCTTCACGACGATGATTCCGTCCCGGTCCGGGGCCATGCCGCGCCATTCCCAGGTGTGTATCACATCGTCTGCGCTCTCGCTGTAGGACGTCGAGGAGGACGTGCCCGACGCGGCCCTGCCGCTGCTCGTGCCCTGCGTGTGGCGCGTGGTCTTGCCGATGAGCTCGGTGAAGTACCGGCGATCCTCCTCCTCTGCGAGCTTCATGGCGATCTTCACACCGCAGTTCGCGAGGATCTTCCTGCGGCCGTCTCTCTCGCCATACTTATTGAGCTGGGATACGCCCTGCGTCGCGCCGACCCAGAACATGCCGTAGCTGCGCGCCAGACTGAGGAGGGCGGGCAGGCACTCGACGCGGGGGAGGTTGCCCCACTCGTCGCCGAGTATCTGCACGGGGCGGGGGAGCCTGCCGCCGTTCACGTCCGCGACCGCCTGGACCGAAGCCCAGAGCTGCGAGAGGAATATCGCCGCGATGCAGTTGTAGGGTGAGCCCTCGTCGAGCACGTGGAGGAAGACGGCGCTCTTCTCCGTGAGTACCGTTTGCGGGTCGATGTCGGAGCCGGAGGTCATCCAGGCGACCGGGGCGGAGGAGAACGGGCGCAGGGCGACCTTGAGCGTCGAGAGTATGCTCCTGAGCTCGTTGCCGCCGGAGGATATGAACTGGGACGCCCTTCCCTTGGCGGGGTGTCCGCTTGGCAACGAGCGGAAGACGGTTTTCAGGGGCTCGGATGGGTCGTCGCCCTCTGCCTCGGTACCGCGGTCCAGGACCTCGCAGACGGTCGCGAGGTGCTTTGATTCCTCGGGACACTCGTCGGACATGGAGACCAGCAGGACCAGGGCCGAGAGCAGGCCCCTGGCCGAGGCGGTCCAGTGCGAGCCTTTGCCTTTCTCGTCGTCCTGCACCACGAGTTCCGCGATGGCGTCCGCCGCCTGCTCGGCTTCCTGGTCGCGTCCCTCGGCATGGAGGTCGAGCACCTGTTTGAGGGGGTTGAACCTCTGTCCCCTATAGGGGTGCTGCGTGTCGAGCAGCAGGACGCGGTAGCCGCGACGGGCCAGCTCGTCGCCCGTGAGCTCTATGAGCTCGTTCTTCACGTCGGAGACGACGAGGGTCGCGGGCTCGGAGCCGTTGGAGGCGTCGCCGTAGCTGAGCAGGTCGATTGAGGGAAGGTAGAGGAAGCGTGACTTACCTGACCCAGTGGCCCCTGATACGAAAATCATCTTCTTCGGCTCGTAGAGATAACAGGGCTTACTGCGATATTTGGTGAAACCGTAGACGAACCCGCGCGACGATGGGATTGTCGAGCCGTCCCAGGTCATGGACCCTTTTATGACCTCGCGACCCGTCTTGACGTGGGCGTCGCCGAGCACGCCGCCGTCCTCGGCCCTCGCGTTGAGGGCGGTCGAGTAGGCGATGAGAGCGCAGATGCAAAAGGCGAGGAGGAAGGTCAGCAGGGTTCCGAGCGGGCAAGCGGTGAACGCACCCGTGAGCCACCAGCCGAGGACGGTATCCACGCCGAACGACGACGGAATCGCAGCCGCGCCTAACGGTGTCCCGGCGATGAAATCGTCGACGGGGACGGCGAGGACGGGGCATACGAGGATCGCTAGGAGAAGAGATGATATGAGCGCTGTGGGCATCTTGGTTTTCATGATCATTCTCGATTCTTGAAGATGAGGTTCGATAGCTGCGAGGCTGTGCTCGATACCAGACGGACGGCCTCCGCGAGCTGTTGGGCCGTCTGCGTATCCACGCCATAGGCGTTTGCGGTGCGGACGGCCTGGTTGAGGTTTCCGCCCTGCTTCTTCATCTGATGAAGAAGCTGCCGCAGCGTCGCCTCGTCGGCGATCCTGACGGGCTTCTCACCGATGTGGAGGGCGGCTTCGCGCATGAACGTCGATGGGGCCATACCAAAAGAGGAGGAGCGCACCGTGATGGCGGCACGCTCCTCCTCGGTCATGCGGACGTTTATATGCGCGGTCTTGGCTTTGCCACGCATGGGCTAGCCCCTGTCGTGGAAGGTGGCGCGCGCACCGTCGAAGTCGAGTCGGGACTCGCCCAGCGTGCCGTAGCGGTTCTTGAGGGCGACGAGCTTGAGGGGCGTGCCGGTTGCGGGAGACTCGTAGGGCCACTCGGGCTTGTCATTGTCATCGGCGAGGTAGAGCACCGAGTCAAAGCCGTACTCGACAGCGGAGGAACCACCGAACATGGCGAGGTTGGGCCTGGCCGACTTCCCGGAATCGTAGGACTTGCGAGTGGTCGAGCTCAGTGCGATGACGGGAGAGCCATAGAGGTTCGAGATTTCGCGGAGGCCCTTCACGCATGCTGTGATAGCCAATCGCTCGTCGATGAACTGCTGGTCCGCCGTGACGCCGCAGGCGAGGAGCTGGAGGTAGTCAATGAAGACGACGGGGACCTCGCCGCGCTCGCGTGTTACCAGCCCGACGAGGTTGGAGAGCTCCACGGTGTTGAGTGGGCCGGTGATGCAGAGATTGGGGGCGATCTTGGTGCGATATTTGTCGAGTGCAGCCTCGAAAGTCGCGTGCTTAGGGTGATTCTGGGTCGCGCAGCTGGAGACCTCGGACAACGCGACTTTGCCGTCGCTGAGACGCGCCAGGCTCTTCTCGATCAGCTTGTGCGCGGGAAGCTCGGCGGAAACGTAGATTACCGGGTGCCCGTCTGCCGCGAGCTTGTCGGCCTCCTGGAGTGCCAGTGTTGTCTTGCCCTTGCCCGGGGCGGTCCCGATTGCGTAGTTGAGCCCGGGGTAGACACCGCCGAGGATGCTGTTGAGTGCGTCGAGCCCGAAGGAGGCGATGGGCTTGTCTTCCTGAAGGGCGTGGACGTGCTCGTCGAGCACATCCAGCTCGAAGACGAGGGGATTGGCGTTCGGGCGCTGCATTACTCGCTCGCCCCCTCTGCCAGCTTGTGGAAGTAGTCGAACAGGTCCTCTTCCATGACGAAGTACTGGTTGGCGATGCTAAAGCAGTGGTGGGTGGCCTTCATGAGCTTGATGGCGCTGGATTGTCCGATGCCGGTGAGGATCTGAACGTCCAGGCGGCTCATGATGCGCTTGGTGCCGACATGGCGCAGGTTGATGCCTGCGGAGATGGCGTCGGTCTTGGGGTCATCTGCAAGATGCATGATAAACTCCTTTAGTAGGGCGCTCGGCTCCTCTTCGATGTTTGGCGACAGTGAGAGGAGTCGGGTGCTTGTTTGTAAAATGGTTTTATCGACTAATTAGCCCCTTTCTTCTCGTATTCGTCGATAAGGTGCAGAAGGCTGATTCGAGCTTCTGCGGGCTCGCTGTATCCCTTGCGGGATGATCTGCCGATGTTGGCGAAATCGAGCAGAGCACGGTAAGTGCAGGAATAGCCCTTGATGTGCTCCCATGCGTTGAGAATGTATGAGACCAAAGGTGTGACGGCGAGCAACGCTGTAGGGTCTTGCAGGGTAGTTTCGAGTTCACGGCCGGTCTTAGCCTGGATACGTGCGTCGAGATTGCACTCGGGCATCTTTGCAGCCTCTTCCATAATGAGGCATATGCTGTCCCAGTTAGTGCGGAGATGATGAACGCGCTCGCTCGTGGTGTCGATGCAGATCCTTGCTTCATGGCAGTAGTCAAAAAAGCCTTTGATGACGTCGCGGCAATCATTTTCTGGCTGGATTGCGCTCCAGTCCTCGAACATGCCCTCGAAGGCGTCGAGACAGCTCCCATCCTCAGCATAGATGAGCTGCGCGGCCCACCTGCCTAGATCCGAGCTCGTCAGCTGCTCCATGGGAAGCCTCGCTAGGAGCGCAGACGGGGTGAGACCCCTTGCCGCGGCGAGGTCAGCGCTGGAGCGCTTGAAGAGTACCTGCTCATCCTTTGAGTTGAATAGGATCGTCGAACGCAGCTTGCTGCTCGCAGTGGTAAGTGCCATTGATAACCTCCTCTCTGTTTGGCTTTATTTGCAGTATACATCCGGTGACACAATTATGAGAGTATTAATTCTCATTACCTTCAGATAATTTTTCGAAGACTTCGGCAGCGTTGCGGTCGTTGGCTCTGATTGCGTGGGTGTAGAAATTGGCCGTCGTACTCGCTGATGCGTGTCCCATCCGCGCCTGAACGGTCTTCAAATCGACGTTGTTTGCGACGAGCGCCGTCGCTGCCGTGTGTCTCAGTCCGTGGGGGACGAGACCCGAGTATCCGGTGCCGCGTGTGTGCAGCTTGCCGTTGCGCTCGAACTGGCTTGTCACGTTGGCGTACTCGCCATAGCCGTTGTCGACGCAGAAGTCCCTGAACCAGCGTGAATAGTTGTGTCCATCGGGTCGGGTGATACTGACGTGAAGGTTGCCGTTTTCGTCCTTATGCGGGCTGAGGGCGTGAACGATGGGGTCAGAGTTTCTCTGTCTTAGCCCGCGTTGCTCGAATAGGTTGCGCTGCCGCATCTTCCAGTCATTTAGATACGCGGCTAGCGAAGAGTCTATAGACAGGATCCGCCTGCTCATTTCCGATTTGGGTGCCCTGAGCGTTTTGTCATTGGTGTACTGGTGGACGATTCTGATTTCCATCGCCTCGGGGTCGTAGTCTTCCCAACAGAGCCCCAGGGCCTCGCCTTTTCTGAGTCCTAGGTGGAATATGAGCATGGTGCAGACGGTCATCGGCCCCATGGGTTCGGATAGCAGGCATTTGGTGAATCGGGGCAGTTCGTCGGGTGGGAGGAAGTTGCGCACTCTAAGGTCTGGCTTTGGGAGTTTGACGCTGATGCATGGGTTGCGCTCGATTAGCTCATTCTCCAGTGCGTCCTGCATGACCTGTTTGAGCTTGACGTGGATACGACGAATCTCGGCCTCTGTGAATCTTCCGGTTGAGATTGCTTCGGCATACGCCCGTTTGATCTCGTCGGGCCTCAGCGCACCGAGGGGTATGTCGCCGAACAGCTCGCGTATATGGCGCACGTCATATTCCTCTCTTTGGAAAGAAAGAGGGGAGCCGAAGGAGCTTTCTCGGAGCCGATGGAAATCCTCGGCGTATCCGGAAACAGTGGTCGGCATGTCGCCAGCCGGTTCATAGGTCTCCAGCTCCTTCCGGTAGGCATCGAGCGCATTCGCCACCTCACCGGGCCAGTTCTTCGGGTTTTTGCTCTTGCAATGGATGGTTCTCTTGGGTGTCTTTAGGTATCTGACTCGTTTCCCGTTCTTGCCGGATTCGGGGTCGCGACCGAGAGAGAAGTAGATGCGGAAGGAACCGGGTTTTCCCTTGATCGGTTCGGAAGTGCCTTTGGCTGTGGGTTTGATTCTGGTTTCCATGGATCTCCAGGGGTGGTGCGTTGGGTTAGCCTCGGGGGCGGGGCTTTGAG
>UQKY01000014.1 GCA_900541785.1 uncultured Collinsella sp. | reverse complement strand
CTCCGGAACGTCCTCGGACATGCAAAGAGGCTCCGCATCGCGCTTCGCGCTGCGGAGCCTCTTTGCGTCCTGCGGAATGTTCCGGAGAGAAACCCCCATCCCGCCCCCGGATTCCCTGCGTTTACGGCCTTGAGGTCGGCGGGCGGAGAAGGACGTGGTTGATAGGGATACGTGTCCCCTTCGCTGTTTCGCGCTTTGCGCGAAAGGCGCGTTACTTTGGGATGGGTGGGGAACGTGGTTGTTGCGGCAACTGATCCTCACCATAAATTACCCTTGGCATACTTGCGCGAAAACCTGCCCGTGCTACACTTGCAATTGCTGTTTCAGGGCGGGGTGAAATTCCCCACTGGCGGTAAATCGGGCGGTGTCAAAGGGACGCCGTGGCGCAGGCGAGATGCCTGCGACCGAGCCGATGAGTCCGCGACCCGTGCGTGCGTTGGTTCGCATGCCGGCTGAACTGGTGAGATCCCAGTACCAACGGTTAGAGTCCGGATGAAAGAGGCAGGTGATCTTATGTCTGAACAGTCGCAGCATATCCATTTTGAGAACACGAATAGGTGGAGCACCAAACAGCTCGTTACTATGGCGTTGATGTGCGCCTTGGGAGCACTGTTTATGTATGTGCAGCTGCCCATTCTTCCCTCGGCGCCGTTTTTGACGTATGACCCGTCGCTGGTGCCGGCGATGGTGTGTGGGTTTGCGTATGGCCCTGGTGCCGGCACCGCTGTTGCCGCTATGGCGATCGTTATCCATGCGCTTACCACGGGCGACTGGGTCGGCGCGCTTATGAACTTGGTTGCCACGATGGGCTATATTCTGCCTGCGGCTATCGTCTATCAGAAGATGCACACCTACAAGGGTGCCGTGATTGGCCTGGCGCTCGGCGTCATTGCCGCTACGGCGCTGTCCATGGTCGCGAACCTGACCATCGGCGTTTGGTTCTGGTATGGCTCGGCCGATGTGATTCTGCCGCTCATGCTTCCCGCCGTCTTGCCGTTTAACCTCATCAAGACCGTGCTTAACTCGGTGTTGACGCTGGTGGTGTACAAGGCGGTCTCTAATCTCATCACGCCCAAGAAGGACCAGGTCAAAGGCCGCGCATGATTGAGTGTCGGGGCGTTTCCTTTAGCTATGACGGTGCTGTACCGGCGCTCGATGGCATCGATCTGAACATCGAGGATGGCGAGTTTTTCTGCATCCTCGGCGGAAACGGGTCGGGCAAGTCTACGTTTGCCAAGCATTTGAACGCGCTGCTGCAGCCCGATGCGGGAACGGTGTGCGTCAACGGCATGGACGCGTCCGATCCCGAGCTGGTCTACGATATCCGCTCGACTGCGGGCATGGTGTTCCAAAATCCCGACGACCAGCTGGTGGCGACGCTTGTCGAGGACGATGTTGCGTTTGGTCCCGAGAACTTAGGGGTCGAATCGGCCCAGATCGCGCAGCGCGTGCGCGAGGCGCTGAAGGCCGTGGGTCTGGTGGGCTTTGAGCGCCACGAGACCCACGCTCTCTCGGGCGGACAAAAGCAGCGCGTGGCGCTTGCCGGCGTGCTCGCCATGGAGCCGCGCGTGCTCATTTTGGACGAGGCATCCTCGATGCTCGATCCGCGCGGGCGCAAGGGCCTTATGAAGGCCTGCCACGCGCTGCACGAACGCGGCATGACCATCGTGATGATTACGCACTTTATGGAAGAGGCCGCTGAGGCCGATCGCGTTGCTGTCTTCCAAGCGGGCCGCGTTGCCATGCTCGGTACGCCCGAGGAAATCTTGACGCGGGCGGACGAACTTGCGCAGCTCAACCTGGATATGCCGGCGTCGTGCTGTCTGGGTAGGACACTTCGAGCGAAGGGCGTGCCCGTTTGCGCGCAGGTGCGTGAGGCGGATATGGTCGCCGATATAGTGCAGGCTTATGCCGAGCGGAGTAGGACAGGCATCGCCGGGCGGCCTTTCGCATCCCAGTTGGAAATCGCTGACGGCACTGTTCCGGCAGACAACGAGGACAACGCGTCGGAGCCCGTCATCGAGCTATCCCATGTTTCGTACAGCTATTCGCTCAGTCCGCGCGAGCGCCGTCGCTGGCATAAGCGCTCGGCCGCTGCGAGCAAATCAACCAAGCAGGCTCTCTGGGGAAACGACCCTAGCAGTCCGTGGGCACTGCGTGACGTGTCTTTGACGGTACGTCGCGGCGAGTTCCTGGGGCTAGCAGGCCATACCGGTTCGGGTAAATCCACACTGGTCCAGCACCTCAACGGGTTAATCCGCCCGCAGGAGGGGAGCGTTTACGCGCTGGGACTCGACCTATCAAGCAAGAAAGATGCCGCCGCGGTTAAGGCAAAGGTCGGTGTGGTGTTTCAGTATCCAGAGCGTCAGCTGTTTGCCGAGACCGTGGCACAGGACGTGGCATTTGGTCCGCGTAACCTTGGCTTGTCGCAGGCCGAGGTTGCCCGCCGCGTTGAGTCATCGCTCGCGCGCGCGGGCCTCGACCTGGCCACGGTGGGCGACAAGAGCCCCTTTGAGCTCTCGGGCGGGCAGCAGCGGCGCGTGGCGTTTGCTGGCGTGCTTGCCATGGAGCCCGAGGTCCTGGTACTCGATGAGCCCATGGCGGGGCTCGATCCGGCGGCGCGCAGTGATTTCTTGGAGCTCATCGATCGACTTCACCGCGATGGCCTGACCGTCGTCATGGTTTCGCACAGTATGGATGACCTGGCCAATTGCTGCGACCGTATCGTCGTAATGAACGAAGGTGCGGTGTTTGCCGAGGGCACACCCGCTCAGGTTTTTGCGCATGCGGATGAGCTTAAATCAATCGGCTTGGGCGTACCTGCCGCTCAGCGCATGGCGCTGGCGCTTGCGAAGGCAGGCGTGTCGCTGCGCTTTGACGGCCTCTATACGGTTGAGTCGCTGGCAGACGAGTTGGCAGATTTGCTGATCGGTTGCTCAGACGGTTCTTCTAACGTTTCGGACAAGGCCAAATCCAAGAAGGTCGCGCGAGAGGAGGGCTGCTAATGGAGGCGTTTTCGTTTGGCAGCTACTATCCCGGCGATAGTGCAATCCACCGCCTGGACCCGCGAACTAAGTTGCTCTTGGGCTTTGTGTTTCTGATCACGACGCTCACGGTCAGCAGCTTCCGCGGACTGGTCCCGGTCGCAATCTTCGTTGTCCTGATCTATGTCGTGTCCCGGGTGCCGCTTCGCCGCATCCTGTCATCGATGGCGCCGCTGTTGGCGATCGTCGTGGTGGTCGCGGTGCTCAACCTATTTACCGACCAGAGCGGGCACATCCTATGGCAGCTCGGCTTTTTGCAGATAAGCGAGGGCTCGCTGCATTCCGCCGGGTTTATGGCGTGCCGCCTGACCCTGATGATGGCCGGCATGAGCGCTATTACGCTCACCACGCCCACGCTCGATCTCACGGCAGGCTTTGAGCGTTTGCTCGCGCCGCTTGCGCGCGTGGGGCTTCCGGCACACGAGCTCGGCATGATCATGGGTATCGCGCTGCGGTTTATACCGCAATTTGCCACCGAGATGAAGCAGACGGCCGATGCGCAGGCGAGCCGCGGTGCGCGCGTGACGGGAGGCCCGCTCGGCGGCGTGCGTATGCTCGGCAGTGTGGCGATTCCGCTGTTCACGGGCGTGTTCCGTCATGCCGAAACGCTGTCTGCCGCCATGGATGCCCGTTGCTATCATGGCGAGCAGGGCCGCACACGTCTGCATGCGCTTGCATTTGGCCGCGGCGGCGCGTTGGCGGCGGTGGTGACGGCGTTGCTGCTCATCTGCGTCATCGTCATCAATCTTCAACTTGTTTAGGCGCGATTCGAGCGCAGGAAAGGGGTCCCTATGACCGACAACGACCGCACGGCGCAGCTCGAGCGCGCCTGTTCGTATCTTAGGCGTATTCCGGCGTGGTACCTCGCCACGATCGACGTGACGGACGGACATCAGCCGCGCGTGAGGCCGTTCTCGTTTGCCATGGTCGATGATGGCAAGCTGTGGTTTTGCACCTCGCGCGACAAGGATGTGTGGGCAGAGCTCGGCGCGAACCCCAAGTTTGAGGTTTCGGGTTGGAAACCGGGGGAGTGTTGGATTGTGCTGACCGGCGAGGCCGCGCTCGAGGACGACGCGGTCGTGAGTGACCGGGTGCGCCAGGCGGGCTTTAAGCACATGGTGGGCATTGGCGAGCAACACGATAGTGCCAACGACGGCCGCCTTGCGTTTTTCTCGGTGCGCAATATCGCCGCCCGCTTCTGTGATATCGACGGCAGCGAGGAGTGCCTGGAGCTTTAACCCTAGGGCAGCTAAAACAGCCCCGACCCAAAAAGACGAGTGCCAGGAGGACACATGAACGGATTGAATACGGTGTTGGAGTATCTGACGTCGGTGCCGGCATGGTATTTGGCGACGAGCGTTGACGGACAGCCGCATGTGCGTCCGTTTTCGTTTGCGCAGATCCAGGACGGCAAGCTGTGGTTTGTAACGGCGCGCACCAAAGACGTGTGGCAAGAGTTGCTGCAAAATCAACGGTTTGAGGCCACGAGTTGGTGGCCGGGCCATGGCTGGCTCATCTTGCGCGGGCATGCGGGCCTGGATGACCAGGCCGCTCCCGATATGCGCGAGGCAGGCTGGAAGCACCTGGAGCGCCTAGGCGAGCACTACGAGGGCGCAGGCGATCCCACGCTCGTCTTCTTTAGCGTGGAGGAACCCGAGGCCTTTATCTGCAACCATGACGAATGGGTGCAGATCGAGCTCTAAACGAGTCTCTCAGCAAGCTTCGACAATTCAAATTCTCGCATGTAGCGGCCCCACATTGCAACGTCACCGTAAGGCGCACTGGGCAATATGGGGCCCGCATTTATTTGTCAATTCCTTCGAGTGAATGTGTCGGGACTGTTTCAATGCATGAATATGCAAAAGATTTGCGTAGATATGCATCTTTTGGTGCTAAAGTTTCAAACCACTTCATAACGACGGCTGCGGGATGCGCATTGGTGCATAACTGCAGACAAGGAGTCTGATATGTCTTTAAAGGTTGGAATCGTCGGTGCGGCAGGATATGCCGGTGCCGAGCTCATTCGCCTCGTACTCGGCCATCCCGAGTTTGAACTTGTCGCCATCACGTCCAACGCCGATGCCGGCCAGCCGCTGTCCGCGGTGTATCCGAGTTTCGCCGGCGTGAGCGATCTTGTCTTCACGACGCACGATGCTCCCGAGCTTAAATCCTGCGACGCTGTCTTTTTAGCCGTGCCGCACACGGCTGCCATGGCGCAGGTGCCCGCCCTGCTTGCCGCGGGAGTCTCCTGCATTGACCTCTCGGCCGACTATCGCCTGAGCGATCCGGCCACTTTTGAGGCCTGGTATGCCGCCGAGCACACGAGCCCCGAGCTACTCAAGAGCCGCGCCTTTGGTTTGCCCGAGCTGTTCTGCCAGGATTTGGAGGCCGCTGCATCCGACCACGCCGACGGCAAGCCCGTACTGGTCGCCTGCGCCGGTTGCTATCCCACCGCAACGAGCCTTGCCGCCGCGCCTGCCGTGCGCGCCGGCTGGGTTGCCCAGAGCGGCCCCGTGATCGTTGACGCTATCAGCGGTGTAACGGGTGCCGGTAAGTCCTGCAACGCCCGTACGCATTTTTGCAGCGCGGACGAGAACCTGGAGGCCTATGGCGTGGGCAAGCATCGTCACACGCCCGAAATCGAGCAGATCTTGGGCCTAATCGATCGCGTCGTCTTTACCCCGCACCTGGCACCGCTCAAGCGCGGTCTGCTCTCTACGGTGACGATGCCGCTTACACCGCAGGCTATCGATACCTTGACCCTTGAGGACGTTGTCGACCATTACAAGCAGTTCTACGCCGGTCGCACTTTTGTGCGCGTGCTCGATGCCGGCCAGCAGCCCAAGACGGCTTCGGTCGTCGGCACCAACGCCGCCCAGATCGGCCTCGCGCTCAACAAGCGCGCGGGCGTTCTGGTGGCTACGGGCGCCATCGACAATCTGTGCAAGGGTGCAGCAGGCCAGGCGGTCCAGTGCGCCAACATCGTCTTTGGTTTTGACGAGCGACGAGGCTTGCCCACAGTGGCGTGCCCGGTGTAGCACATTCGATTGTTAGCGATTTGGTAGTCGGGCATCGACTGGGGCGCCACTTTTAAGCTGGTCTCATGATTGTGGCTGGCATGGCGCACCAACCGATGCCCATTTTTTGTTTGACATAAGGAGCCATAAAGACGATGAATGCTGAGCAGTTCGATATCAAGATTCGTGCCGTAGAGGGCGGCGTAACGGCGGCAGCCGGCTTTAAGGCGGCGGGCATCCATGCCGGATTCCGCAAGAATCCCGAGCGCCTGGATTACGCGCTCGTCGTGCCCGATAAACCCTGTCCCGGGGCCGGCGTGTTTACGACTAACCGCTTTTGTGCGGCGCCCGTGCAGGTGAGTCGTGCCAACCTGGGCGGCGCCGGCAAGGGCTATGGCATCATCGCCGGTGTTTCTATCAACTCTGGCAACGCCAACGCCGCCACGGGCGAGACCGGTCTTGCCTGCGCGCGCGAGACCTGCAACATCGCCTCGCAGGTCATCGGCTGCGAGCCCCAGCAGATTCTGGTCGCCTCCACGGGCGTAATTGGTCAGATTCTGCCGATCGACACGTTTGAGACTGCCGTTCCCGCCGCCTACGAGGCGCTCTCCGACCACGGTGGCGCCGATGCCGCCCGCGCTATTATGACGACCGACACGCACTCCAAGGAGTATGCCGTGTGTTACCGCAGCGAGGCCGCGGGGCACGCAGGCAATGCCTATACGGTGGGTGGTATGTGCAAGGGCTCGGGCATGATCATGCCCAACATGGCCACCATGATCGCGGTCATCACTACCGATGCCCCTGTCGAGCCGGCGGCGCTCCATGCCTTGTTGCTCTCTACCGTCAAGCAGACCTTTAATAAGGTAACGGTCGACTCCGACACCTCGACTAACGACACCTGCATCATGCTTGCCTCCGGCGCTGCTGCCGCGGATGCCGAACCCATTGTCGAGGGCTCCGACGCCTTCGATGAGCTGGCCTTTGCCGTGCATGAGGTGTGCGAGAGCCTGGCGCGCAACATCGCCGCAGATGGCGAGGGCGCATCCAAGCTCGTGACGGTTAACGTCACCGGTGCCGCGAACGACGAGGAGGCCGATATCGCCGCCCGTGCTGTCGCCAACTCGCCGCTCGTCAAGACCTGCATCGCCGGCCACGACTGCAACTGGGGCCGCGTTGCCATGGCGCTCGGCAAGTGCGGCGTGCAATTTAACCAAGAAGATGTGTCCATCGATATGATGGGTATGCCCGTCTGCCGCGACGGCCTGACCGTTCCCTTTGACGAGGACGAGGCGCTGCGTCGCTTTGAGGCGCCCGAGATCGTGATCTCAGCAGACCTGGGCGCAGGGGACGCGGCGACCACCGTGTGGACTTGCGACCTCACGCACGAGTACATCTCCATTAACGGTGATTACCGTTCCTAGAGTCCCGATGTGCCGCGCGTCCCGCTGCAATCGCGGGCAACGAGGTGCGGCGCGATAGCTACACGAAAGACGAGGCAGACTATGAAGTTCGCACGCGATTGCCGCTCGAACGAATCCAACGAAGTTACCGCGCAGCTGCTGTTCGAGGCGCTGCCATGGATTAAGAACCTGACCGGTAAGACGGTCGTTATCAAGTACGGCGGTGCCGCCATGGTCGACGAGCAACTGCGTCGTGACGTGATGAGCGACATCGTCTTGCTCAAGATTATCGGCATGCGTCCTGTTATCGTCCACGGTGGCGGCAAGGCCATCAACGAGGCGCTCAGCCACTACGACATCCCCGTCGAGTTTAAGAACGGCCAGCGCGTGACTACGCCTGCCACCATGGACATCGTGCGCGAGGTACTGGGTGGCAAGGTCAATCAGGAGCTGGTTGCGGCGCTCAACCACCACGGCAACCTGGCCGTGGGCGTGTCCGGCAGCGACGCCGGCACCCTTATCGCCGAGCCACTCGACCCAGAGCTCGGCCGCGTAGGCAAGGTCACGCACGTCAACACCGACTATATCGAGCGTTTGCTCGACAGCGAGTACATTCCCGTTATCGCCACGGTCGCGGCGGGGGAGGACGGTGGCTTCTTCAACATCAACGCCGATACCGCCGCCGGTGCCGTCGCGGCGGCGCTCCACGCGCATAAGGTGATCTTCCTTACCGACGTCGATGGCCTGTATAAGGACTTTAGCGACAAGGATTCGCTCATCTCCAACCTGACGCTCGACGAGGTTAATGAGATGCTCTATGGGGGCGAGGTCGACAAAGGCATGATTCCCAAGCTACGCGCCGCTGTCGATGCGCTTGCCGCCGGTGTGTTCCGAGCCCACATCATCAACGGCACGACGCCGCACTCGCTGCTGCTGGAGCTGCTGACCGATGCTGGCGTCGGTACCGTGATCCACTCCACCGAGACGGCTTACGAGTTCGATACGCACCCGCACCCGCTTTCGACCTTTGCGGCACGCCTGACCGAGAACCTCGACGAGGTCGAGAAGCTCCAGACGGTCTAGCTGGCCCGCGGTCGTCGCGTCCCTGCACCCATAACCCTGCGCCGTACGGCGCCCAACGAAAGGCATCCCATGTCACTTGCAACTCAACAATCGCTCGAATCCCATTACGTTATGCATACTTTTGGTCGTTCTCCGGTAGAGTTTGTCGAAGGTCACGGTATGAAGCTCACCGGTGATGACGGCCGTGAGTATCTTGATTTTCTTGCCGGTATCGGTGTGTGCAGCCTTGGCCACGGCAACGCCGCAGTGCTCTCGGCGCTCGAGGCGCAGACCAAAAAGCTCATGCATGTCTCCAATTACTTCTACATCGAGCAGCGTGGACAGGTCGCGGCGCTGCTGTCCAAGCTTGCCAACGACGACGTAGATGGTGCGTGCGTGCTGGCCGATGCCATTGCCGCCGGCGATGAGACCACGGCCGCTGCGCTCGGTGCCCCGGCTGCGGACGAGCAGGTGTGGGAGACGTTCTTTGCCAATTCTGGTGCCGAAGCCAACGAGGGCTCGATGAAGCTCGCGCGTCTGTACGCCAAGCGTGCTGGTAACGGCGGCAACACCATCGTATGCATGCGCGGCGGCTTCCACGGCCGTACACTCGAGACCATTGCGGCCACCATGCAGGATTGGCTACAGGACAGCTTCCGTCCGCTGCCGGGCGGTTTTGTGGCCTGCACGCCCAACGATGTCGACGAACTGCGCGCAATCTTTAAGCAGCTGGGAAGCGAGGTCTGCGCCGTCATGCTCGAGCCGATTCAGGGTGAGAGCGGTGTGCACCCCATGACCGAGGAGTTTATGGCGGCGGCGCGCGACTTGGCACACGAGGTGGGCGCCGTTCTTATCGCCGACGAGGTCCAGTGTGGCATCTTCCGCTCCGGCAAGCCGTTTGCATTCCAGACCTATGGCGTGGAGCCCGACATTATGAGCCTTGCCAAGGGCATTGCCGATGGCGTGCCCATGGGTGCCGTGGTGGCAAAGAAAGAGATTGCCGACGTGTTTAAGCCGGGTGACCACGGCTCGACCTTTGGCGGTAGCTGCTTGGCTGTCGCGGCGTGCGCTGCGACGCTCTCCGCGCTCGTGCGCGGCGACTACGCTGAGCATGCCGCCAAGGTGGGTGCTTATATGGAGCAGGCGCTGGCTAAGCTTCCGCACGTGGTAGAGGTGCGTGGCCGTGGCCTGATGCTCGGCTGCGATCTGGACGATACCGCGGGTGATGCACACGACGTTGTGGCCCGTGCATTGGGGGCTGGTGCCGTGATTAACGCTACGGGTGCCCATACGCTGCGTTTCCTGCCGCCGCTCGTCTGCGAGGAAGCCGACGTGGACAACCTGATCGAGATTTTGTCGGACGTTTTGGCGTAGCGAGAGTAAAACATAGCCAGTTTGAACGGGTTCCAGATCGTCGGTGCGTCATTTGATGCATGGTTGGACGGTCTGGAACCCTTTTTGCCATAAATCTGCAATGGCCAGGAGAGCCTTTGGACAAAAATGCCAAATATGAGTACTGTCACCAGTTGAATGTCATATTTGGCATTTTTGGCCACGGCCTTCGTGGCAGACGTGTTGGTGGGTCGAATCCCATGCGCCGGGCCAAACAAAAACGGTCCCCTTTCGAGGACCGTTTCCAATTCAATGGTGGGCGATGAGGGATTCGAACCCCCAGCCTTGTGCGTGTAAAGCACCTGCGCTAACCGTTGCGCCAATCGCCCGTGCGGAGAGAGTATAGCAAAACAATCGCCCCATTCACCTCATATCCATTAAAGGTAACCGGCGCGTGTCGGCGCGGAGCTGATTCAGTTGAGATTGCCTGAACATTCCGTCCCTCTTTACGCCCTCGGGTATACTCAAAAGCTACTGATTCGATTTGATACCCAGCAACAGCAGAGGGGATAGTATATGTGCGGTTTTGTCGGTTTTGTCGGTGGGACGGATAACCAATCCGAGGTGCTCACCAAGATGATGGACCGCATCGTCCATCGTGGTCCCGACATGGGCGGCCAGTTTATCGACGGCCGCGTTGCCCTGGGCTTCCGCCGCCTGTCGATCCTCGACCTGACCGAGGCCGGCGCTCAGCCCATGGCCAATGAGGACGGCAGCGTCGTCATCGTCTTCAACGGCGAGATCTACAACTTCCAGGAGCTCCGTTCCGAGCTCGAGGCCAAGGGCTATAAGTTCCACTGCGGCGCCGACACCGAGAGCCTCCTGCACGGCTACGAAGAGTGGGGCGAGGCCGTACTCAATCGCTTGCGCGGTATGTACGCCTTCGTCATCTGGGACAAGAAGAAGAACAAGCTCTTTGGCGCCCGCGATATCTTTGGCATCAAGCCGCTCTACTACTATCCCATGGCCGATGCGGGCGACGGCGCGCCGGGTGTGCTCTTTGGCTCTGAGATCAAGAGCTTCCTGGACTATCCGCACTTCCACAAGGCGGTCAACAAAAAGGCCCTGCGTCCGTACATGACGCTGCAGTATTCGGCAACCGAGGAGACCTTCTTCGAGGGCGTCTACAAGCTGCCGCCGGCGCATTACTTTACCGTAGACATCCCGACCGGCAAGATGAACATCGAGCGCTATTGGGATTGCGATTACTCCGCCGTCGAGAAGCCGTTCGAGGAGTACGTCGACGAGCTGGATGAGGTTGTGCACGAGAGCGTCGAGGCCCATCGCATCGCTGATGTTAAGGTCGCTTCCTTCCTCTCCGGCGGCGTCGACTCCAGCTATATTGCCGCTTGCCTTATGCCCGACAAGACCTTCTCGGTGGGCTTCGATTACAAGAACTTTAACGAGACCAACTACGCCAAGGAGCTTTCCGATAAGCTCGGCGTCGAAAACGTTCGCAAGATGATTACCGCCGACGAGTTCTTCGGTGCGCTCGAGGACATCCAGTATCACATGGACGAGCCGCAGTCCAACTTGTCTTCCGTGCCGCTGTGGTTCTTGGCCGAGATGGCCCGCAAGGACGTTACCGTCGTGCTTTCGGGCGAAGGCGCCGACGAGCTCTTTGGTGGCTACGCCTACTACGAGGACACGGTCCCGGTGCGCAAGTACAAAAAGATGGTGCCGCTGCCCATCCGTCGCGCGCTCGGTAACCTGGCGCTGCATATGCCGTACTTCAAGGGACATAACTTCCTGGTCAAGGGTGCCGAGATCCCCGAGAAGTCGTTCCTGGGACAGGCTCTGGTATGGCCGGAGCGCGAGGTCGACGGCGTGCTCAAGCCCGAGTACAACACCGGCGATGGCGCCTTCGAGCTCGCTGCACCCATCTATGCGCGCGTGAAGGGTCAGCCCGAGCTGGTCAAGAAGCAGTACCTGGACATGAACATGTGGCTCCCGGGCGACATTCTGCTCAAGGCCGACAAGATGTGCATGGCACACTCGCTGGAGCTGCGCGTGCCCTTCCTGGACCGCAAAGTCATGGAGTTCGCCGAGCACATTCCCGACCGCTACCGCATCAACGAGAACGGCAACAAACAGGTACTCCGCCACGCTGCCAACAAGTCGCTGCCCGATGAGTGGGCCACCCGTCCCAAGGTGGGCTTCCCAGTACCGATCGTCTACTGGCTGCGCGAGCAAAAGTGGTACGACTACGTCAAGGAGTACTTCACCGCGCCGTGGGCAAGCGAGTTCTTCAATACCGACGAGCTCATGCACCTGCTCGATCTGCACTTTGCGGGCAAGGGCGATTTCCAGCGCAAGATCTATACGCCACTCGTGTTCCTGGTGTGGTACAAGCGTTTCTTTATCGACGAGGGCCAGCCTTCTGTTAAGGCTGCCTAGTCTCGGCTTACGAATGCCTGTGCGTAACGGCTCCTCCGGGAGCCGTTTTTGCGCGAGCACGTTTCAGTTACTATGAAAACCGTCCCTGCCAAATGGCTGAGAAAGGTGAAAGATGCACCATTCGGATTCCGCGACCGTGACCACGGTCGATACGCTTGCCAAGCTGCTCGATGTGTGCGGCGAGCTGCGTGCTTCGGAGCAGGTTGACGAGCGTGCCGTGACCGGCTGTTCGTTTGACTCGCGTGCGGTCTCGGTGGGCGATGTGTTCTTTTGCAAGGGCGCTGCCTTTAAGTCCGCGTTTTTGAGCATGGCGCTCGATGCGGGCGCCGTCGCATTTGTGTGCGAAGAATCGCTGGTCGAGTCTCTGGAGCCGCTGGCGCAGGAGAGCGGTGCTGCGATGTTGGTTGTTGATAGCGTACGCACGGCGATGGCGCTGTTGCCGCCCGAGGTCTACGACCGTCCCGACCATGACGTCAAGATCGTGGGCATCACCGGTACCAAGGGAAAGACCACGGCCGCTTTTATGCTCCAGTCCATCATCAAGGCGGCGGGCGAGTCCTGCGGCATGATCGGCTCGGTGAACACCGACGATGGTATCGAGTGCTACGAGAGCACCAACACCACGCCCGAGGCCCCCGAGGTCTGGCGCCATATCGCCAACTGTCGCGCGTCTGGTCGCCAGTCCATGGTCATGGAGGTCTCAAGCCAGGCGCTCAAGTACCAGCGCGTCGAGAACCTGCCGTTTGACGTAGCGTGCTTCCTCAACATCGGGCGTGACCACATCTCGCCGATCGAGCACCCGACCTTCGAGGATTATTTTAAGAGCAAGCTCAGGATCTTTGATCAGGCTAAGACCGCCGTAGTGAATCTGGGCACCGATGAAGTCGAACGCGTGCTGGAGGCCGCGTCGACGGCCGAGCGCTTGGTGACCGTTGGCGTCGAGCATCCCGAGGCGAGCCTGTGGGCAAGCGATGTCCGCATGGTCGGCTTCAACATCGAGTTTAACCTGCATGGCATGAGCGCTGACGAGCCCGAGGAGGGGGAGAAGGTCCTGCTGGGTATCGCGGGAGACTTTAACGTGGAAAACGCGCTGGTCGCTATCGCCGCCGCGCGCGAGATTGGTATCGGTATCGATGCCATCAAGAAGGGCCTCTCCAAGCTGCGTGTGCCGGGCCGCATGGAGGTCGTGGAGTCGAAGGATGGCCGCGTGGTTTGCGTTGTTGACTACGCTCACAACCAACTTTCGTTCCGCTCGCTCTTTTCGTCGGTCAAGCGCGCGTTTCCCGCCAGCCCGGTCATTGCGCTGTTTGGTGCCGCTGGAGGCAAGGCACAGGAGCGCCGTGAGCAGCTTCCGCGCGAGGCCGCACCATATTCTGATCTGCTGATCTTTACCAACGAGGATCCGGCTCACGAGGACCCGATGAAAGTCTGTCGCGAGCTTGCCGAGCATGTTCCCGACGATACCCCAAACAAGATCATCCTCGATCGCGAGGCTGCTGTGCACGAGGCGTTCAAGGCGGCGCGTGAGGAATACGTCAGCCCCGATGCGCCCACCATCGTCTTGCTGTTGGCAAAGGGCGACGAGGAGCTCATGCACGTGGGCGATGAGTTCGAGCCCATCGAGAGCGATCTTTCGCTTGCCAACCGTTTAATCGATGTTACCCAGTTTGACTAATGAACTGCGATGAGGGCGGCGTCCTGAGCGCGCTGCCGTTGCAGGCGCGTTTCCCCTCAAGCGGGGCGCGCCGCCTAAGACCAGAAGCCCCTTCTACGTAATGGAGTGACCATGTCCCACAATACCCTGCCGACCGTCGCTGAGCTTTCGGGCGAGATGCGCGAGCGTCTTGCCAAGGTTAAGTACGTCTTTACCGACCTGGACGCCACGATGCTCGCACCCGGCTCGTGCGTGCTGCGCGACAACGACGGGAACCCCTCGACCAAGCTCGTCGAGGCTGTCGTGGCACTTGCCCGCGCCGGCATACAGGTGGTTCCCACCTCGGGCCGCAACCGCACCATGATCCACGAGGATGCGCGCGTGCTCGGCCTCAACTCCTACATCGGCGAGATGGGTGGCCTGGTCATGTACGACCTCAAGGCCAACGATTGGGAGTATCTGACCGGCGATATGCCCTACGACCCCGCCTGCGGCCTCACGCCGCATCAGGTGATCGAGCAGACCGGCGTGTGCGAGAAGATTCTTGCCCGCTGGCCGCATAAGATCGAGTACCACAACGACATGTCGACTGGCTACAAATACCGCGAGGTCACCGTCGGCATGCGCGGCGATGTGCCCGACGACGAGGTCCAGGCCATTCTTGACGAGGCCGGCTGCGGCCTGATCTGGGCCTGCAACGGCCATCTGACCCATCTGTCCAAACCGACGACGCTCGAGCTCGAACGTGTCGAGGATGGCCGCGCGTTTAACATCAATCCCGCCGGCCTCAACAAGGGCGTTGCCATCGCACGTTTCTGCGAGCACCTGGGTATCGAGCGCGAGGAGACGCTGGCGCTCGGCGATTCCGAGTCCGACTTCTACATGGCTGACCACGTGGGCACGTTCTGCCTGGTCGAGAACGGTTTGACCAGCGCCGGCGCGCCCGAGTTCCTGGATGCCTGCGATAACGCCTACGTCACGCGCGGCAAGATTGTCGACGGCTGGGCGGCAACGGCAGAGCTGCTCGTCGCGGCCCGTTCGTAGTGCGGTCCTATCGCGCTGAGCCATATCTTTTCGAGAGAGAATCTGGTGAGGTAATGTCCGATATCGAGAATCCGGCAGGCGACACGCGCCCGATTGGCGTGTTCGATTCTGGTCTGGGCGGTCTGACGGTTGCACGCGCCATCGCAACGGCGTTGCCGCACGAGTCCGTCTACTACTTTGGCGACACCAAACGCTGCCCCTACGGCACCCGCACCGAGGACGAGGTGCGCTCGTTTGCACTGCAGGCGGGCCGTTGGCTGTCGAAGCACGACGTCAAGATCATGGTCATCGCCTGCAATACGGCGACCGCCGCGGCCTTGCGTTTGGCCCAGCAGGTGCTCGACGTCCCCGTCATCGGTGTGATCGCACCGGGCGCACGCGCGGCAATCAACAGCACCCGCACGCGCCGGGTGGGCGTGCTCGCCACCAACCTCACCATTCGCTCAGGCGCTTACACGCGTGCCATCCAGGACCTGGATGCCGGCGTCGACGTATACGGCTGCCCTGCCTCGAGCTTTGTCGAGGTCGTTGAGCACGAGCTCGCCTCGGGCGCGCATCTGCAAGAGCAGTGGCTCGAGAACGAGGACATCTTTGATACGCCTGCCGTACGCGCGCTGGTCGGTGCCACGGTTGAACCGCTGCGCGACCACGGTATCGATACCGTGGTGCTCGGCTGCACGCATTTTCCGCTGCTCGTGGGGCCTATTCGCCATGCGCTGGGTCCCGGAGTGCGCGTGGTGAGCTCCGCCGAGGAGACCACGCGTGAGCTGACCGATATTCTCACGCGCCGCGAGCAGCTGGCGGGCGACGCAGCCGAGCCGCAGCATCGTTTTGCAACGACGGCCGATAACATTGCCGAGTTTGCGGTGGCGGGCAGTTTTATCTTTGGTCAGCCGCTCAAGAGCATCGAACATATCGATATCGACGAACTGAAATAGATGTAGGGTTACCGTCCAAAGACTTGCCCCCTTCTTTTGCCGAAAGGATATTTCTATGGAGTACATGCAGGTCAACCGCGCCAACGGCCGTGCCGCCAATGAGCTGCGCCCCGTCAAGCTCACCCGTGGTGTTATGAAGCATGCCCACGGCTCGTGCCTGGCTGAGTTCGGTGACACGCGCGTGCTGTGCGCTGCCACTATCGAGGAGGGCGTGCCGGGCTGGCGCAAGGGCGCCAAGGCCGGTTGGGTAACGGCGGAGTACGCCATGCTGCCGGCATCGACCGGCAAGCGCTGCAAGCGCGAGCATGCCAACCGTAAGGGCCGCTCCATGGAGATCGAGCGCCTCATCGGTCGCAGCCTGCGTACTGTCGTCAATATGAAGGCACTCGGCGAGTACACCGTTACCGTCGACTGTGACGTGATTCAGGCAGACGGCGGCACACGAACGGCGAGCATTACTGGCGCCTGGGTGGCACTGCACGACGCCCTTGCCATGTGGGTCGAGGCGGGTAAGCTCGAGCGCATCCCGCTCATGGGCCAGGTCGCCGCGATTTCCATGGGCGTTGTCGATGGCAACACCCTGCTCGACCTGGATTATTCCGAGGACAGTCACGCCGAGGTCGACATGAACCTTGTCGCCACCGATACCGGTGAGATGATCGAGCTCCAGGGCACCGGCGAGCAGGCGCCCTTCGACCGCAAGCGCCTCAATGCCCTGCTCGATTTGGGCGACAAGGGCATTGCCGAGCTCATCGAGCTCCAGCGCCAAGCCCTCGCCTAGCCTGCCAAAAAGGGATGTTAATTTTGGCAGGTTTTATCTGCGGAAACGCCGATAGATAAGGTTGATGCCACATAAAAGGGGAGACGCCGAAGGGTCAGTCCCTTTTACGTGACTTTGCTATAGAGACAAGGAGGCCAGCTATGGCACTTGAGAAGATCGACATCGACACCCTCGACCCGGCGGCGACCATCGTCGTGGCAACGGGCAACGCCCATAAGCTCACCGAGATCGAGGCCATTTTGGGCAAGGTTATGCCCGAGGTTCGCTTTGTGGCGCTCGGCCAGCTGGGCGATTTTGAGGACCCCGAGGAAAACGGCACGACGTTTTTGGAGAACGCCATCATCAAGGCCCAGGCTGCGGTGGAGGAGACGGGCCTTATGGCCATTGCCGACGATTCGGGCCTGGTCGTCGACGCGCTGGACGGTGAGCCCGGTGTGTATAGCGCGCGCTACGCGGGCGTTCACGGCGACGATGCCGCCAACAATGCCAAGCTGCTCGTGAATCTGGAGGGCGTGGCCGACGAGGACCGCACTGCGCGCTTTATGAGCGTCGTCGCGCTCATCGACACGGACGGTTTGGTCACCTATGGTGAGGGCGCCTGCGAGGGCGTTATCGCACACGAGGGCCGCGGCGATCACGGCTTTGGCTACGACCCGCTGTTCCTGCCGGTCGACACGCCGGGCAAGACCATGGCCGAGCTGACGGCGGACGAGAAGAACGCCATCAGCCATCGATTCCATGCGCTCGAGCACCTATCCGCCAAACTGACGGGTGAGGAGTAGATCGTGCGCGCGGTGGTGCAGCGCGTGCTCAACGCCGGCGTGACGGTCGACGGCGAGTGTGTGGGAAAGATTGGGCGCGGCTATCTGGTGCTGCTGGGCGTGGGCCACGGCGACACGCGCGCCGAGGCCGATAAGCTGTGGGGCAAGCTCCGCGGCTTGCGCATTAACGAGGATGAGAACGGCAAGACCAACCTGGCACTTGCCGATGTTGACGGCGAGGTTCTCGTAGTGTCGCAGTTCACGCTGTTCGCCGATTGCCGTCACGGCCGCCGCCCATCGTTTACGGATGCCGGCGCCCCCGATGTCGCCAACGAGCTCTACGAGTACTTCCTGACGCTTGTGCGCGAGGACGTTGAGCACGTAGCGCATGGCATCTTCGGCGCCGACATGAAGGTCGACCTCGTCAACGACGGTCCATTCACCATTGTTCTGGACACAGACAATCTGTAAGTAGTCAATTTGGGACGGGGCTTTTTTAGCTACTTGCGTATGGCCACAACAGGGTGCTATAGTATTAGAGTTTTGTCTATCTTAGGGGTATTATCCCCTTTTTGAATTGCACCTTCTGGAGGCCCTGTTCATGGAAGAGATGGAAGTCAATCACGTCGACGACATCCACGAGAAGCTGACCGATATGGTGGGCGATCGCGTTAAGGTGAAGGCTAACATGGGCCGCACCCGCGTCGTCGAGCGCATGGGCACCATCAAGAGCGTCCATCCGGCAGTCTTTATCGTCGAGGTCGACGAGCGCCGTGGCCGCAAGTCGCGTCAGTCCTACCAGTATATTGATGTTCTCACCGGTCAGGTCGAGCTGTTCGACCCCGAGAGCGGCGAGCACATTTTTACCCCGCTCGGCAATCAGCTCGAGGAGCACTAGCGGTGACCGATTGGTCCCTGACCCTTTCCGCGCCGGCAAAGATCAACCTCTATCTGGGGGTTCATACCGAGCGCGACGACCGCGGCTACCATAAGGTCGATTCCCTGATGGCGGCCGTCGGTCTTGTCGATACCGTGACGGTTACGCCGGCACAGGAGCTGACCGTCCAGACGATTCCGACATCCGACTTTCCCATGCAAAAGAATACGGCGTATCGTGCTGCGCTCGCTATGGTCGAGCATTATGGTCGTGAAGCCAACGTCTGCATCACGATCGAGAAGCGCATCCCGTTGTGTGCCGGCCTGGGCGGTCCTTCGACGGATGCCGCGGCGGTCATTGTCGCCTTGGCAGAGAGTTGGGGCATCGACCGTGCCGATCCCGCGCTGGACAACATCGCGCGCGGCATTGGCGCCGACGTTCCCTTCTTTTTGCATGCCAGCCCTGCATTTTACGTGGGTGGGGGAGACGTGCTGGCAACCGAGTACTCCGCGCTACCCGCGACACCCGTCGTGCTGGTCAAGCCGCGCGAGGCAAGCGTTTCAACAATTGAAGCCTATCGACGTTTTGACGAGACCCCAGCGCCTGCGGACAAGCCCAAAGCGATTGCATCTGCCCTTCGCTCGGGAGATGCAGAGGCGGCCTACGCACTCGTCCACAACAACCTGGGTGTCATTTCCGCGCAGATGGAGCCGCGGATCCAAACGGTGCTCGACTGGCTCCGTTCACAGGACGGTACCATTGCCGCAAACGTGTGCGGTTCGGGTGCCTGCTCGTTTGCTCTCTGCGATAGCGCCGCCACGGCAGCCAATCTTGCGGCAGCCGCTCAACAAAACGGCTGGTGGGCTTATGCAACGGAGCTCGTTTCCGACACGGTTCGCATTGAAGCGCCAAAGAAGTAAAAATTTCTCTGGCACACGACGGAAATCTTTGTTACTATAGTCGAGCTAACGGGTTGTGGCTCAGTTTGGTAGAGCACTGCGTTCGGGACGCAGGGGTCGCTGGTTCAAATCCAGTCAACCCGACCAGAGCATGAGGAGGGACCGCTTCTTGCGGTCCCTTTTTTTAGCTATTGTTGTGATACCGCGATACCCGCGGTATACTCATTCGAGCTTGTCTCGCTGTATTGTGGAGGTCTACATGTTTGGACTGAGGGCTCCTGAGCTCATCATTATTCTCGTTGTTGTCCTGATTATCTTTGGGCCTAAGAACCTGCCGAAGCTCGGTAAGTCTCTCGGCTCTACCGTCAAGAATATCCGCGAGGGTATGGAGGGCGACGATAAGGGCGAAACCAAGCAGGCCGAGGACGTTGTGGTCGAGGAGTCCAAGGAGGACAAGGAGATCGCAGAGCTCGAGGCAAAGCTCGCTGCTGCCAAGCAAAAGAAGGCAGAGGACAGCGACGCGGACGCAGAGTAGTCCCATCCCTTTGGGGTGAGCACCTGACCGGCTTGCCCGCAGGCTAGCCGGTCTTTTTCGTTTTTGTTGACAGTTGATCGTTACATCATAGTTGGGGAGATATCCGTATGGACGCAAGCCAGATCGTACTGACCGCTGAGGGCCGCCAGAAGCTCGTCGAGGAGCTCGCTTGGCGTGAGGGCGATTACGCCAAGGAGATCGTCGAGGACATCAAGGAAGCCCGCGCGTTCGGCGACCTTTCGGAGAACTCCGAGTACGATGCCGCCAAGGACAAGCAGGCCCAGAATGCTGCTCGCATCGCCGAGATTCAGGCTATTCTCGCCAACGCCCAGGTTGCTGCCACCACGGGTGATCTGACCGTCTCCATCGGTTCCACCGTTTCGTTGATTGATCCCAACGGTGAGGTCATGGAGGTCACGCTTGTCGGTACCACCGAGACCAACTCGCTCGAGCACAAGATCTCCAACGAGTCTCCGGTCGGCCACGCCATCATTGGTCATGGCGAGGGCGACTCCGTCGAGGTCGTTACGCCTTCCGGCAAGACCCGCATCTACACCATCGCCAAGATCGCACGCTAGACCACGGTCCCGCGTAAAGGTATGTTTTCGCTCCCTGGGACCGAATCCTGGGGAGCGTTTTAGTTTGAGGAGCTAACTATGGCAGAAAACCAGAACGCCGCCGATCAGGCATCGACGCTCAACGACGAGCGCGCCACCCGGCTGGCAAAGCGTGCCTCCCTGTTCGAGGCGGGCCAGAACCCGTATCCCGAGCACTCCGAGATTGAGGACTACGTCGTCGACATCGAGACTAAGTACGCCGAGCTCACCAATGGCGAGGACACCGAGGACGTCGTGAAGATCGGCGGCCGTGTGGTGGCCAAGCGCGGTCAGGGCAAGATTATGTTCATCGTCGTGCGCGACGCGACCGGCGAGATCCAGCTGTTCTGCCGCATCAACGATATGGACGAGGCCGCCTGGAACACGCTCAAGGCACTCGACCTGGGCGATATCCTGGGCGTGACCGGTGTAGTCGTGCGCACCAAGCGTGGCCAGCTTTCCGTTGCCCCCAAGAGTGCGACGCTGCTGTCCAAGGCCGTTCGCCCGCTGCCCGAGAAGTTCCACGGTCTCTCCGACAAGGAGACCCGCTATCGTCAGCGCTATGTCGACCTGATCGCCAACGACGACGTTCGCGAGACCTTCCGCAAGCGCTCGCAGATCCTCTCCACGTTCCGCCGCTTTATGGAGTCCGATGGCTACATGGAGGTTGAGACCCCCATCCTGCAGACCATCCAGGGCGGAGCTACTGCCAAGCCGTTCATCACGCACTTCAACGCGCTCGATCAGGAGTGCTACCTGCGTATCGCCACCGAGCTGCACCTCAAGCGCTGCATCGTCGGTGGTTTTGAGCGCGTGTTCGAGATCGGTCGTATCTTCCGCAACGAGGGCATGGACCTTACCCACAATCCCGAGTTCACCACGATGGAGGCCTACCGCGCCTTCTCCGATCTCGAGGGCATGAAGGCGCTCGCCCAGGGTGTCATTAAGGCCGCTAACAAGGCTATCGGCAACCCCGAGGTCATCGAGTATCAGGGCCAGACTATCGACCTGTCCGGTGAGTGGGCAAGCCGCTCCATGACCGATATCGTCTCTGACGTGATTGGTAAGCAGGTCACCATCGACACGCCGGTTGAGGAGCTTGCTGCCGCCGCACGCGAGAAGGGCCTGGAGATCAAGCCCGAGTGGACCGCCGGCAAGATCATCGCCGAGATCTATGACGAGCTGGGCGAGGACACCATCGTCAACCCCACCTTCGTGTGCGATTACCCCATCGAGGTTAGCCCGCTTGCCAAGCGCTTTGAGGATGACCCGCGCCTGACCCATCGCTTTGAGCTGGTCATCGCCGGCCACGAGTACGCGAACGCGTTCTCCGAGCTCAACGACCCGGTCGACCAGGCCGAGCGCTTCGCTGCCCAGATGGCCGAGAAGGCCGGCGGCGACGACGAGGCCATGGAGTACGACGAGGATTACGTGCGCGCCCTCGAGTACGGTATGCCTCCCGCGGGCGGCATTGGCATCGGTATCGACCGCGTGGTCATGCTGCTCACCAACCAGGCTTCCATCCGCGACGTGCTGCTGTTCCCGCACATGAAGCCCGAGAAGGGTTTCCAGTCCGGTGCCGCTGCTGCCAAGGCTGCCGAGGCCGGCAACACCGCGAGCCCCTTCGTCAAGCCGCTCAAGCCCACGGTTGATTATTCCAAGATTGCCGTCGAGCCGCTGTTTGAGGAGTTCGTCGACTTTGATACCTTCTCCAAGAGCGACTTCCGCGCCGTGAAGGTCAAGGCATGCGAGGCCGTCAAGAAGTCCAAGAAGCTGCTGAACTTTACGCTCGATGACGGTACCGGCACCGACCGTACCATTCTCTCCGGTATTCACGATTATTACGAGCCCGAGGACCTGGTCGGCAAGACCCTGCTCGCCATCACCAACCTGCCTCCGCGCAAGATGATGGGTATCCCCAGCTGCGGCATGCTCATCAGCGCCATCCACGAGGAGGAGGGCGAGGAGCGCCTCAACCTGATCCAGCTCGACGCCTCCATCCCTGCCGGCGCAAAGATGTACTAACTAGTTACGCGGTTCTACGAACCGCGTAACGGCCCGACGCTGCGCGGGCCGCATTTGGACAATCTGACGTTCAACTTCAAGGGCGCGACCAGAAGGTCAGCGCCCTTTCGTTTCACGTCACCTTGTCTCAAATGCGACCCGCTCGCTGGCGTTGCCAATACATCGACGTTGTCAGAGTAGTCATTGGGGACGTTCTTAAACGACTAGTCGTTGGGGACGTTCTTAAACGACTAGTCATTCAAGAACGTCCCCAATGACTACTCAATGGCTATTGCGCGCATGGCTCGCATGACAGCCGTCTCTTTTATGTTTCCTTTAGCCGTCGCTGTTTAGGATGGGGGTTAGTCGATAGGAAGGGAGCACCGGGATGGACGATGCGAGCGAGCGCGCGATTGAAGAGGACATGCTCGATCAGTTCAACTACTTTGATGATGAGGACGAGGAGCTGATCGACCGCCGCGAGCCAGCGCCGCTTGATTCCTTTGATCTGGTCGATGAAGAGACTGATGAGGTTGAGGACGAATCAACGGAGTCCCCACAGTCTTCGCGCCTTAACTCGCTGCTTTCGAGAGCCCCCATGCACCACGGCGTTCGTGCCGGCGCGCTCCATATGAAAACTGACTGGCACCAGATCGTGACGGCAGGCGATGAACTTGCCGTCGATGCGCCGCTCACCGATAAATCATCCATCATCTGCCGCACCGGTATGCTTATGCTCGCGAGCGGAACGGGTGCCTGGCGCGTGCGCGATACCATGAATCGCGTCGCCGCCGTACTCGGTGTGACCATCCACGTTGACTTAAGTCTCCTGTCGTTTGAGTGTACTTGCATCGAAGATGGTCACTGCTTTAATGAGGTTGTCAGCTTGCCCACAACGGGCGTCAATACCCATCGCATTTGGATGATGGAGAGCTTCCTAAAGGAAATCGAGACATATGGTCGCCGTTTTACGGTGCATGAGTATCACGAGATGCTCAAGACCGTTGAGAGTTCAAAACCTGATTACGCGCCTTGGCAACAGGGCCTTGCGGCGGCCTGCGCCTGTGGCGCCTTTGTCTTTTTACTTGGTGGCGGTCCTATTGAGATGGCATGCGCGTTCGTGGGCGCGGGTGTCGGCAACTTTGCCCGCTCCCATATTCTCAAGCAAGGCCTTGGTCAGTTCAGCGCGCTGACGACCGGTGTTGCGCTCGCTTGTGTTTCGTATCTGCTGGCATTGCTCGGCCTTGGCCAGGTCATACCGGGGGCAATGTCGCACCAAGAAGGCTATATCGGCGCGATGCTCTTTGTCATCCCTGGCTTTCCGCTCATTACGGCAGGTCTCGACATCGCTAAGCTCGACATGCGAAGCGGTATCGAACGTCTGTCATATGCCGTATCGATTATTGTGATGGCGACGCTCGTAGGTTGGATGGTTGCCGAGTGTGTTGGCCTGGCGCCGGACGACTTTGCGCCGCTCGGCCTTTCGCCGCTTGCTCTTACGCTCCTGCGCGTGGTGATGAGCTTTGTTGGCGTATTCGGCTTCTCGGTGATGTTCAACAGCCCGGTAAAGATGGCCGCGGCAGCTGGGTTGATCGGCGCCGTGTCCAATACCCTGCGTCTGACCCTTGTCGATGCGCCGACGATGATTCCCTTCCTGGGCCTCAGCACGGGAATGCCTCCCGAGGCAGCAGCGTTTATCGGCGCGCTGGTATCGGGTCTGCTGGCAAGCTTGGCCGAAGTCAAGCTCACCTACCCGCGCATCGCCCTCACGGTGCCTTCGATTGTCATTATGGTGCCCGGTCTGTATCTCTATCGCTCTATGTATTACATGTGCACCTTCGACACAGTCAATATGCTCGGCTGGTTTGTGCGCGCAGTGCTCATCGTAGCGTTTCTGCCCGTTGGGCTGGGTGTGGCGCGTACGCTCACCGACCCTCGCTGGCGCCACACCAGCTAATTGGTGCAAGGGGGACAGGTTACTTTGCACCAAATGAGTTGCGGTGAAATAGGGACTGAATTGCTGCTTAAAGGGTCAAAACAGTCCGTATTCCACCGCAACTTATGGGGTCGGGGGATTATCGGTGCCCTGCATCTTCATAAACTCAACGCTTACGAAGCGCAGGGTTTTCGTAGTCGTTGGTGACGTTCTTAAACGACTGGTCGCTGGGGATGGTCTTGGGTCTGGCGCATTGGCGATTAAGGCCCTCCTATCCGATTGATTAGGGGGGGGAAAAGAATCCTAGTTTCCTGCGGTCCTCGGTTAAATTAGCTTGAGACTGTATCCTCGCTCTTTGTCTGCCGACGACATGTTGCACTTAAAGCCCTTGTCAGTCTTCTTGGCAGACCACTCGCCGCTGCCCAATATCCTCTCCAACTGGGCATCGAATTCAACCTGGTAGATAAACCCCTTATCGCGAGGCTCCTTCAGTCTCTTCATTCTGTCCTCAGTCTGGTTTATGAGTCCCCTTCCGTTCGGTTTTATTGACATAAGCATATGAAGCCGTCTGCTGTATTTGTTGAGCAACAAATACAGGATGCATGAGTTCACTCTGTGAAGTGCCATTTTCTCAGCATGTGTCCAAGAGATATTTCCCCATCATACTTATAGAATTCAAAAAATCACTCTGTATTGTGGAGGTCTACATGTTTGGACTGAAGGGTCCTGAATTCATTATCATTCTCGTTCCGTTGGCTGTCTGTGCCATCGCGTCCGGCAATATCGCGAGCAAGAAGGGCTACAGCTACAGCGCCTTTGCCCTTCTCGGGCTTATCACGGGTTTAATCGGTGTAATCGTGGCGGCAGTGCTCCCCGACAAGAGGGGCGGAGATGCCGATACTCTCCTGAAGTACAAGGAGCTCCTTGAGAAGGGGGTTATCACCCAAGAGGAGTTCGACAAGAAGAAGAGCGAACTTATCAAGTAGCGCTGTCCGCAGAAGGAGAATGCCATAACGAACTCGCCCCGCATCAGACTTGTTTAGGCTTATTTATGCGTGAAGGATGGTTCAGAGATGGGCAATGCTGCCTAGAGGGATATATAAAGAATAAGGGAAAGCCGCATACGACACCTTTGGTCTATCGCCGACGCGGCTCCTGGTCCTCCTCGAAGACCGGCCCCCGTCCCCAAGGATCGTTTTTACCGTGTATCTTCACAAACTCAACGCTTACGAAGCGCGCGCCGTTCGTGTTAGGGTAGTTCCACCACATAAGTAGTCGCAGACGCACGTACCACGGGCGGGCGAGATGAAGTCCCAACAGCTCCATCTTGCCCGCCCGTTTTTGTTGCGTGGTGCCGCGGCGTAACACAGAAAGGATTTTGCCCTTTATGCCTATCAACAAACGAGAGAGCCTGCTGTTCACCTTTATCATGTGCTTTTGCATGGTGCTCTGGATGAGCATCTACAACGTTGCCCTGCAGCACGGGGCCATCAACGGCGAGGTCGTTGCCGCTGCGTGGCTCGGCTTCCCCGTTGCCTACATTTTTGCCATGTGCTGCAACTGGTTCGTCGCCAGCCCGCTCGCCAAGGGTTTCGCCTTTAAGTACTTGGTCACGCCGGGCAAGAGCTCGCCACTTGCCATGACGCTCGCCGTCAGCTCCTGCATGGTCGTTCCCATGGTCATCATCATGTCGCTTTACGGCGCGTGCGAGGGTCTGACGCACATGCCCGGCGGCATCCTTGCGAACCTGTATTCCGTGCCCGCGATCTGGATGATCAACATCCCGCATAATTTTGTGATGGCGCTGCCGTGGAACCTTTTGGTAGCCGGTCCGATTTCCCGCTTCGTCTTCCGTCGCGCCTTCCCTGTGGGGACGGTTTTCGAGGAGGAGCATGCCGAGCTCTTGGAGCAGGCTATGGCTTCTGAGTGCGAGTAGCTCGCTTAGGGACCTGCTGAGCGCGGGCGACTTGCTTGGTTGGAGCCCTAAGCGTGGATAGCTCGCTCGGCGACATCGCGGGCGCGAGCGGTGCGCATGACCGGAGGGCCCGTGCTGCTCCGTTGCCCGACGTGCTAGCGCGCAGACAATCTGTTGGTGCATTCGGCGGCTGCTGAAGCGTTTCGGCAGCCGCTTTTTATACGGAGTTTAAATACAACAGTCTGTTGTATTACGTGGAGTGGTATATCTCTAGCAGGAAAAATGCGAGAGACGGAGCATTATGGCGTTGCTAGTAGGACTGGACGTAGGGTCGACGACGACCAAAGTTTACGCGATGCACGAGGATATGACCGAGGCGTGGTGGGGATATCGCCGCCACGGGGCGTGTCAGACAGCGAGCGTGCGCGCCATGCTCGGCGAGCTCGCCGAGCGCTTTCCCCATGAGTCGCTGCGCGTTGCGGTGACCGGCTCGGGTGCGCGCGATATCGCGACCGCGCTGGGCGCCTCGTACGTTCAGGAGGTGGTCGCCAACGCGCTCGCGATCAGCAGGTTCTATCCGCAGACGCGCTGCGCCATCGAGCTGGGCGGCCAAGACGCCAAGATGATCTTCTTCCGCACCAACGATAAGGGAGACATCGAGGTTGCCGACATGCGCATGAACGGCTCGTGCGCAGGCGGTACCGGTGCATTTATCGACGAGATGGCAAAGCTCATGGGGGTCGGCACCGAATCGGGCGAGTTCGAGCAGCTCGCAAGCCGGGGAACGACCGTCCACGAGGTCTCGGGCCGCTGCGGCGTGTACGCAAAGACCGATATCCAGCCGCTGCTCAACGAGGGCATTCCTACCACCGACCTGGCGCTTTCGGCGCTTCACGCGGTCGCCCGCCAAACGATCGGCGGTCTGGCCCAGGGTATCGACATCGAGCCGCCGGTAATCTTCGAGGGCGGTACGCTCGCCTACAACCCCACGCTGGTCCGCGTGTTCCGGGAGCAACTGAATCTATCGGACGATCAGGTTATCGTCCCGCGCGATCCGCAGATCATGGTCGCGCGCGGTACCGCCCTGTCGCTGACCGACATGTTCGCATCGTCCCAACCGATCGACCTTCCCGACGCTTTTGTCCGGCTGGATAAGCTCGAGACGGTCGCGCCCGCAAGCGGGGAGGGACGTCTTGCCCAGCCCTTTTTTGCCACACCTGCCGAGCAGGCGGATTTTACGGCACGCCATGGCAAAGAGACGCCGGCAAAGGGTCCGGATGCGTATGCGCTCGGAGAGACGGTGCGTGTGGCGCTCGGTATCGATTCGGGGAGCACGACGACCAAGTTCGCCCTGGTCGATGAGGCGGGTGAGCTTGTCGATTCGTTCTACGCGTCTAATAACGGCAGACCGCTCGACGTCGCCCAACAGGGTCTTGTCAGCTTGAAGAACCGCTGGGAGACAGCGGGAGTCACGCTTGCGATCGATGCCGTGGGCACCACGGGATACGGCGAGGAGCTTTTCGCGCGCGCGTTCCACGCCGACTACCATACGGTCGAGACGGTCGCGCACGCCCGCGCCGCGTGCGCATGCGTTCCCGATGCGACCTTCGTGCTCGACATCGGCGGACAGGATATGAAGGCCATCTGGCTCAACCACGGCGTGCTGACCGATATCGTCGTCAACGAGGCGTGCTCTGCGGGCTGCGGCTCGTTCCTCGAGGGTTTTGCCAAAAACCTCGGAATAGCCGTTGAGGATATCGCGACCGAGGCATTTTCGTCCAAAGCCCCCGCCGTTCTCGGCAGCCGCTGCACGGTGTTCATGAACAGCAGCGTCGTATCCGAGCAGCGGCGCGGTAAGGGTCCGGGCGACATCA
The DNA here is from genome assembly GCA_900541785.1 of uncultured Collinsella sp. Taxonomy (GTDB): domain Bacteria; phylum Actinomycetota; class Coriobacteriia; order Coriobacteriales; family Coriobacteriaceae; genus Collinsella. Next base: position 15,216 of record UQKY01000014.1, on the reverse strand, counting down.
TGGCCGGTCTCTGCCGTTCGATTATCGAGAACGTGTTCACCAAGGTCATTCGCGTTTCAAATCTCAACCGTCTGGGCGACAAAGTCGTCGTCCAGGGCGGCACGTTCCGAAACGACGCGGTGCTGCGCGCATTCGAGCAGTATCTGGGCAAACCCGTCACGCGTGCGCCCCACCCGGGGCTGATGGGCGCTATCGGTATCGCCCTGCTCGCGCGCGAGGAATGCCGCAAGGGCGACGCCGGCACGTCGTTTATCGGGCTCGATGCCGTGGAGCGCTTCGAGCATCGCGAGTTCGGCGGCGTTACCTGCCGTCGGTGCAACAACCGCTGCCAGCGCGCGGTCGTGGCATTTGGCGACGGCTCGCTTTACGTCACGGGCAATCGCTGCCCGCGCGGCGGCGCCATCTCATGGGATGAGCTCGTGCGCGAGGTTCCCGCGGCGGAGGAGCTGCGTCCGCAGGGTGCTTGCGAGGCACAGGCACCCGGCACGGGGCGCGACCGGACCGCGGCTGCCCCCAATCTCTTTGTCGACCGCGAGAAGCTGCTGTTCGAGTCGTGCCCCACGGTTCCCGTCTGCGGGGGGCGCGATGTCACGATCGGCATTCCCCGTGTGCTCGAGTTCTGGGACACCATGCCGTTCTGGTCGACGTTCTTCAGCACGCTCGGCTTTAAGGTGCGCGTCTCGGGACGCAGCACCAAGGCGATGTACGAGCGCGGTCTGGCGCACGTCACATCCGACACCGTGTGCTTCCCGGCCAAGCTCGTCCACGGGCACATCCGCAATCTCGTCGACGCCGGCGTCGACCGCATCTTCATGCCCATCATCACGACGGTGCCCACCGAAAACATCGCCTCTACCAGCGAGTGGATGTGCGCCGTCGTAAAGGGATACCCCTACGTGATGCGCAATTCCGATAACCCGGAGGAGCGTTTCGGCGTTCCGTTCGATACGCCGCTGTTCCACTGGTACGACGAGGGCGACCGAAACCGCCAGCTCAAGGCGTGGTGCAAGGAGACCTTCGATATCGATGCCGACCTGGTTGCCAAGGCGACCGAGCAGGCGGACCGCGCGCAGCAGACGTTTGAGAACCAGCTGCAGCTGCGCGGCAGGCAGGTGCTCGAGAACCTGCGCGAGGACGGCGGCTACGCGGTGGTGATCGCTTCGCGCCCGTACCACAACGACCCGCTGGTCAACCACGGGCTGCCCAAGCTCTTCTCTGAGCGCGGCATCCCCGTGCTGACGCCCGATGCGGTGCCGGGGGTCTGCAACGTCGACCTTTCCAACAGCCGCATCGACATCGTGAACAACTACCATGCGCGCATGCTGTCGTGCGCGGTCATCGTCGCATCGACGCCCGAGCTCGAGCTCGTGCAGATGGGCAGCTTCGGCTGCGGCCACGATGCGTATCTCACCGACGAGATCGCGCGCATGATGGGCGAGATGGGCTCCAAGGTTCCGATGATGATCAAGCTCGATGAGAGCGACGTCGCCGGTCCCATGGGCATTCGCGTGCGTTCGTTTATCGAGTCGGTCAACCGTCGTCGCGCGGAGGAGCGTGCCGAGGGCGCCCGGGTGCACGCGGTCCATCCGCTCGACGACCCGTATAAGGTCAAGTACACCAAGCGCGACCGGCACGACAAGATCGCGCTGGTCCCCAACACCTCCCATGCGTTCTGCAGGCTCATGACCGCGGCGATGCGCAATCAGGGCGTGCGCGCCGAGGCCCTTGATATCGGGCGCGAGGATGCCATCCGCCTGGGCAAACGCTATGTGCACAACGACATCTGCTTCCCCGCGCAAATCGTGATCGGCGAGGCGCTCGCGGCACTCGAGAGCGGTAAGTACGACCCGCACGACGTCGCCGTGGTGACTGGCAAGTATATCGGCGACTGCCGCCTGACGCACTACATGCCCCTGCTGCGCCGCGCGCTCGACGACGCGGGATACGACTATGTCCCGGTGCTCACCAACGACGACGTCGATGCCCACAATGCGCATCCGGGCTTCAAGCTCGGCCTTGGCCCGAGCATCCAGATCGCCTACGGTCTTCCCATGATCGATGCCCTCGAGGCCATGCTTAGGCGCATCCGTCCCTACGAGCTCGAGAAGGGCGCGGCGGACGCTGCGTTCGACCGCGCGCTCGATGAGGTTATCGAGGGCATGGAGCGCTCCGGGCTGAGAGGCCAGGCGACGGGCTTCAAACGCGCGCTTGCGATCATGGGCGCCGTTCCGTACGACCGCTCGAACCCGCATCCGACCGTTCTCATCGTGGGCGAGTACCTGCTCAATTTCCATCTCGGCGCCAACCACGAGATCGAGCGCTACCTCGAGGACAACGGGCTCGAGGTCATCGAGGCGCGCATGACCGACGTGATCCGCAAGACCTATTTCTACAAGCATGCGCAGTCGCGCGAGTTCCACGTCGACCTGTCGCTGCCCGAAAAGGCCTGGTACGCCACGGCGGACAACCTGTTCGAGCTCGCGCACGACCGTTGCGACCGCCTGGGCGCGTCGAGCCCGCTCTACGAGCCGCCGACGCGCATGCCCGAGCTCGTGCGCGCGAGCGATAAGATCCTGCACCATACGTTCGATGCGGGCGAGGGCGTGCTGATTCCGGCGGAGATCCTCGAGCACGCCAAGCGCGGCTGCCGCAACTTCGTGATCCTGCAGCCGTTCGGGTGTCTGCCCAACCATGTCGTGGGGCGCGGGCTCATCCATGCGCTCAAGGAGCAGTATCCCACGGCGCAGTTCCTGCCGCTCGACTACGATCCCGACGTGAGCTTCGCCAACGTGGAGAACCGTCTTCAGATGCTCATCATGAACGCCAAGGCGCAGGGGTGCGGTGAGGCGCATGGCGAGACCGCGTAAGGACGCCGATGCGCCCGATGCGCGCACCCGTATCATCGAGGCGTTTTGGGAGCTCATCGAGAACAACAGCATCTTCGAGCTGTCGGTTGGCGAGGTGACCCGCGCCGCCCAGTGCAATCGCGGAACGTTTTACTACTATTTTCACGATTTCGATGAACTCGTCGCCATCGCCATGACCCAGCTGCTGCAGGATAACGAGCTTATCACCGATGCCCTCTGGCATTTTTCGAGCGAGGGCGACCTTTCGGCGTTCGACCGGCGCGACGTCCGCTGCCTGCTGCGGCGCATCGTCATCACCATGAGGGCGGGTGCCGCCGAGCAGGTCGTGCAGGGCATCCATACGATCATCATCGACCGCGTGAGAGAGATCGTCCACCCTGACGGAGAAGAGCTCAAGGCAGATTCGAGCTTTGCGGTGGGCTTTCTGGTCTCGGGCATCATGGGCTTTGTGATGGCGGTCGGCTTTGCCCGGGAGGGCGGCGAGGAGATAGACCTCGAGCAGCTGGGGGACAGCGCGTGCGCGTACCTGAGGGCGGTCGCCATGCAGACGGTTGAAACGGTCGCGCAAGTCGAGGGCGTCGATACATCCGAGCTGCTCGAACGCGTCTCCAAGGAGGCCGATGCCTATCGCGCATCGCGTGCGACGAGTCCCGACGTGGTGAAAGACGTCTAGGGTTTCTCTTGCGGGGCGCCCGTCGCGCATCGCGCGGTAAGTCCCGCGATGCGGTCATAACCTGCATTCATGTGAGCCGGGTTTATAGATATTCCTCCAGCTGTTAACATAGACGACCTGTGGGTAAAGAGACAAAAGCGCCGCCGACGGGCGGGCGTTTTGATTTCGATGAACTCATGTAAGGAAACGAGCATGTTAGATAGATTTACCGATCGTGCGCGTAAGGTCATGTCCATGGCCAAGCAAGAGGCGCTCGATCTTCATTCAAATAAGGTGGGCACCGAGCACCTGCTGCTCGCGCTTGCCAAGGAGGACGAGGGCATTGCCGCCGAGGCACTGCGTTCGCTCGACATCTCCTACGATGACATCATGGATACTCTCAAAGAGGTCCAGACCACGGTTCCCGAGCCCAGCGAGGAGACCGAGGCGGCCAAGCTCGCCTTTACGCCGCTCGTCATTAGCGTGATGGAGCGTTCATTCCGCGTGGCGCGCGAGAACAACCAGACCTACGTGTCGACCGAGCACTTGCTGATCGGCATCGTCGAAGAGGGCAACGGCATGGCCATGGACATCCTCATGCGCCTGGGTGTGTCGTCCGCCTCTATCAAAAAGGCTATCGAGAAACTCACCGCCAAGGACCAGGACAAGAAGCGTCCGCTCGCCGGCGCCGGTGCTGGTCGTCCCGGTGCGGGCCTGCCGTTCTTTAGCGGCTCGGATGCCTCTCAGCAAAAGGGGAGTGGCACCGATACGCTTAAGCAGTTCGCGACCAACCTCACGCAGAAGGCGCGCGATGGCGAGCTCGATCCCGTGATTGGCCGCGAAAAGGAAGTCCAGCGTATGATGGAGATCCTTTCGCGCCGCACCAAGAACAACCCGCTTATCCTGGGCGATCCCGGCGTGGGCAAGACGGCCATCGTCGAGGGCCTGGCGCAGCAGATCGCTGCCGGCAATGTGCCCGAGAACCTCATGAACCAGAACATCTGGACGCTCGACCTGCCGGGCCTCGTTGCGGGCGCCAAGTATCGCGGTGAGTTTGAGGAGCGCCTCAAGAACGTGATCCAGGAGGCCACCGAGGCTGACGACGTCATCCTGTTTATTGACGAGATGCACACCATCATCGGTGCCGGTTCTGCCGAGGGCTCCATCGACGCGAGCTCCATGCTCAAGCCCGTGCTCGCGCGCGGTGCCTTCCAGATTATCGGCGCCACCACGGCCGAGGAATTCCGCAAGTACCTCACCAAGGACCCGGCCTTCGAGCGTCGCTTCCAGACCATCGATGTCGAGGAGCCGAGCGTCGAGGACACGGTCAAGATCCTGACCGCGCTCAAGCCGCGCTACGAGGAGCACCACCATGTGCGCTATACGCAGGGTGCTATCGAGGCCGCCGCGAACCTTTCCAACCGCTACATCCAGGATCGCTTCCTGCCCGATAAGGCCATCGACCTCATCGACGAGGCCGGTGCCCGCGCTCGCATCGCCGCGAATCGTGCGCCCGAGCCGGTGCGCGAGGCCGAGCATCGCATAGAGGAGCTCAAGGCCGCCGCGCAGGAGGCCACCGAGAGCGACGACATGAACAAGGCCGCCGAGATCACCGAGCAGCAGAAGGCCGCCGAGATTGAGCTCGCCGAGGCCAAGGCCGCTTGGACCGCCGAGCTCGACGCCAGTCCGCTCACCATCGATGTGAGTCAGATCGCCGATATCGTGTCCGTGACTTCGGGCGTGCCGGTGTCCTCGCTTACCGAGAGCGAGAGCCGTCGCCTGCTGCAAGCCGAAAGCGTGCTCAAGACGCGCGTCATCGGTCAGGATGAGGCTGTCGAGGCAGTTGCCAAGGCCGTGCGTCGCAGCCGCTCGCCGCTCAAGGACCCGCGTCGCCCCGGCGGCAGCTTTATCTTCCTGGGTCCCACCGGCACGGGCAAGACCGAGCTCGCCAAGACGCTCGCCGAGTATCTCTTTGGCAGCAAGGATGCGCTCATCAGCTTCGACATGTCCGAGTTCGGTAGCGAGTTCGAGGTCTCCAAGCTCATCGGTAGCCCTCCGGGTTACGTGGGCCACGACGAGGGCGGCCAGCTCACCAAGGCCGTTCGTCGTCACCCGTACTCGGTCGTGCTGTTCGACGAGATCGAGAAGGCGCACCCCGATATCTTCAACATCTTGCTGCAGGTGCTGGAGGAGGGCCGCCTGACCGATAGCCAGGGCAAGACGGTCGACTTCCGCAACACCGTGATCATCATGACGTCCAACGTGGGCGCCCGCGAGATTGCGCAGGATGCGAGCGTTGGCTTTGGCACCACCGGCGAGCAGGGTCTCACGTCGAGTGAGATCCGTGGTCGCGCGATGGGCGAGCTCAAGCGCCTGTTCCGCCCCGAGCTGCTCAACCGTATCGACGACATCGTGGTGTTCCAGAAGCTCTCGGGCGAGAATCTCACCAAGATCGCTCACCTGCTGGTGGACGACCTGCGTCAGCGTTTGATTGCCAACGGCATGAACATCAAGCTCACCGATGCGGCCTATGACAAGATCGTGGCCGAGGGCACCGACCTCACCAACGGTGCGCGTCCGCTGCGCCGTGCCATCCAAAAGCTCATCGAGGACCCGCTGTCCGAGGAGCTTCTGGCCGGCGAGTGGGGCGAGGGCGATACCGTCCTGTGCGACGTGGCCGATGGCAAGTTTGTCTTTAGCCACGGCACGGGCGAGATTCCGGCACCGCGTCCGGCGGGCACGCTCGGTGGCGATACCGCCCCGGCAGCGCCGCACACCGGAAACGCCGCGCCCGTGAGCGGCGGCGTGACCTCGGGCCCCGGCGGCATGATGCAAGCCGGTTCCGGCGCGCTGTAGGGCGTGGCGACAATTTGATCTGTGCAATCGAGGCGCTCTGGCAAGGGCGCCTCGATTTGTAGAGCTGCGGAAGTTGTGACCGTTACGCTATGCGATCCACCGTTAGCCGATGATGCGAGGGCGCTCGGCGTTTTCGACTGGTTTATGCACGCAAAGTCTGGGAATATACAAGTCGCATGTCTTACTGTCTAACCAGTTGCGCCAAGGAGGCACCATGGACTACAAGATTACCGGCTACGAGCCCGCTCAGCTGTTCCATTTCTTTGAGGAGGTCAGCGCGATCCCCCGTGGGTCTGGCAACGAGAAGGGCATCAGCGATTTCCTGGTTGCGTTTGCCAAGGAGCGCGGCCTCGATGTGTATCAGGACGAGGTCTACAACGTCATCATTCGCAAGCCCGCATCTGCCGGCGCCGAGAATGCCCCGACCGTAATGCTGCAGGGTCACATCGACATGGTGTGTGACAAGCTGGGTTCCGTCGAGCACGACTTTACGACCGACGGTATCGACTTGGTCGTCAAGGACGGTGTCCTCACCGCTAACGGCACCACTCTGGGCGCCGACAATGGTATCGCCGTCGCGCTTATGCTTACCGTGCTCAACGACGATTCGATTGCTCATCCGGCCCTCGAGTGCGTATTCACCACCGACGAGGAGACTGGCCTGGTCGGCGCCGAGACGCTCGACAAGTCCCAGATTAGCGCCCGCACCATGATTAACCTCGACTCCGAGGAAGAGGGCGTTGCCACCGTCAGCTGTGCCGGCGGCGTCGTCGTTACCTACACCTGCCCGATCGCGCGCGAGCACAAGGCCGGTAGCACCCTCACGCTCGACATCTCCGGCCTGCTGGGCGGCCACTCCGGCAGCGATATCAATCTGGAGCGCGGCAACGGCAACCTCATCATGGCCCGCATCATCGACCGCCTGATGGTTGCCGGCGAGCCCGCCATCGTTAGCTTTAACGGCGGCACCAAGGACAACGCCATCAACCGTGAGTGCAAGGCTGTTCTGGTCTACGCCGACCACGCTGCCGCCGAGGCCGCGGCCCAGATCGCAAAGGGCATCATCGCCGACGTCACTGCCGAGCTCGAGGTCTTCGACCCCGGCTTTACCTGCACCGTCGAGATTGCCGACGACGCCGAGGTCGAGGCCATGGACCAGAAGTCCGCGCTTGCCCTCATTCGCGCCCTGCGTCTTGCCCCTAACGGCGTGATTCGCCGCAACGTCGCCACCGACGGCTCCGTCGAGGTTTCCTCCAACATCGGTGTGGTTGCCACTTCTGACGACGAGGTCAAGATCATGCTGTCACCGCGCTCCTCGATCACCTCGCTGCAGAACGAGTTCAAGGACCGCCTGCAGACGCTGGCCGATGTCCTGGGCTTTGACGCCAAGTTTGAGTTTGAGTATCCCGGCTGGAGCTATGCTGAGCATTCGCCGGTTCGCGACGTCTTTGTCGAGAGCTATCGCGAGCTCTTTGGCTCCGAGCTGCGCATCGAGTCCATTCACGCCGGCCTTGAGTGCGGCCTATTTGCCGAGGCCCTGCACGGCCTGGACGCCATCGCCGTGGGCCCGACGCTCTCCGATGTCCACACCCCGGACGAGAGCATGGAGCTCGCTTCTGCCGAGCGCTTCTACGAGCTGCTCATCGACGTCCTCAAGCGCCTTGCTGCGTAAAGGTCGCGCTAGCAGCAGTTCGAGCCACGTGCTAGCGGATTGCAAATGACATTACGAGAGGGGGCATCTGAGCTTTTGCGACGGGTGCCCCCTCTCTTTTGTTTGATAATTGCGAAATAACGGCCACCTAGTCCATTTCTGCCCTGATGAGGTCGAGGGTGCGCTGGCAGTTTTCGTGGACAGGGCCGAGCATATGCTCGCGCAGGTCCGTCATGCCGGGCAGGTCGGCGTATTCGTCCATGACCTCTTCCATACAAATGGGCACCTCGTAGGCGAGGTCCATCATGGTCGCAAAGCAAAACTTCTCGGATAGCCCGGCATCGGTAAGCGCCGCCTCCAGCGCGGGGTCGCCCATACCGTGGTATCGGCGGATAGCGCCTGGACCGATGCGCCCCACACGATTTTCGCCGCCAACGCTCATGGCAAGACGCGCCCGGCGGCGCATGCGCTCGTATGCCAGCCCCGATGCGACATCGTACATTCGAGCCATCATGGCTGCGCCGTCGTTTCCAAGGAGTAGGGAATAGTTTTTCGCGTGCGCATCCGGTGCGCCGATAATGGCGTTGAAGAACAGTATCTGCGTAAACAGATACAGGTTAAGTTGATGGTGGCTCGTATTTACGAGGAGCTCTTGAATGTCGCGGGTGGTCGGGCCGCCGTCTGCCGTGTACTTTTGGGCGGGCATCACCCCAAGTGCCTGACAGAGGTCTTCTTGATGTAGGCGCCTGATCGTTCCGTCTTCGACTTTCACGCGGTCATAGCGCTCAACAATGAGGGCAGGTTCGTCCTCAAACATACGATATTCGACGTTTGCCGTTGCGATACCGGCGCGCTGGGCGCTTTTCATGCAGACAAACTCATTGAGAGCCTCGAGTTTAAATCCGATAACGCCATTTTTGAAAATATGCGTCGTGGGCGAGGAGCCCATGCATTCGCACCAGCGGCCGTTTATGAACGCGAGCGCGAACTTGCCCTGGTTGCCTCCAAGTGACCAACTTTCATCTAGACCCATCCACGATGCCTCGCGGTCATCTCTGATCGACTTGAGACGGAGAGCGATTTCGTGGTCGTCTATAGGGCGGTATTCGCCAGCGCGATGCAGGACGGCGTCGGCGTCTTCTTCGGCATAAAACTGCACTCCGCCCGGACAGTCGAGTCCGATATGGCTGAGCAACGCAACGGGATTGTTGGGCCTAACGTCGAATTCGGCGGCAATCGCTTTTCGTTGGTCCTCGCTGTCGGGTAGAAGGCCAAACAGGTACGGATTCATGACCTGTTGGCCGTATGTGCGATTTGATACGGGTATGTTGGTCGATAAGGCTGGCCCGTCATAGTCTTGGTCGTAGGAAAAGCTGATAAGACCTTTCTCATCTTGTGCGAGCGTTCCCGCAGGTACGCCGCAAATAATAGTCCGAAGCGTTTTTCTGGCCATAGACTATTTCCCTTCGGGCTTGGTTTGGTTAGATGCGTTTGCGGCAATCGAGACTCCGAGATTGGACATGGCGAAATCGGCGAAGACCTCGTCGTAGAGTGCGGATGTAAAGGGGACATCTGGAAGAGCCGGAATGGCGGTACTACGACGGTTGCGATGATGAGGACGTTGAGTGTGATGGCGCCTGGGGATGCTGCGAGGCAGCGGATTGGCATGCGGGGCGTCGACTGGTCGCTCGTTTTTCGTTTTGCTTATATCTCCTTGTGCTGCGAGCGCCAGTCCAAGAGCGTCGATAATCGCCAGCAACTTGTCGAGTCGAATGCCGATGGCGTCTCCTAGCTCGAGCGATGCGAGCAGACGCTCCGAAACACCGGCCTTTTTGGCGAGGGCGGCACGGGTGAGACCCTGAGTCTCGCGTGCCTGGCGCACGTAGATGCCAGCTTGGCGCGGTGTGGTGATGGGAAGGGTATCCACGGCGATCTCCTAACGTGCAGACTTTTGCATATCAGTATGACATGCAAAAGTCTGCATGAAAAGGCCTCATGCAAAACACTGCATGAGGCCTCTATGTTGACCGTTGAGCTTATGAGAGGCGTTTTTTTATATCGCGAGAATCCCCAGATGCTCAAGCAAAATCTTAAGCCCAATGAGGATGAGCACGACGCCACCCACGATGGTGGCGGGTTTTTCGTAGCGCGCGCCAAAGGTGTGGCCGATCGCTACGCCGGCGACGGAGAAGATAAACGTTATGACGCCGATAAGCGATACAGCGGGAACGATGTCAACCGAGAGCGCGGCAAATGAGATGCCCACGGCTAAGGCGTCGATTGAGGTGGCGATGGCGAGGATCAGGTACTCGCCCAGGTCAATCTTTTCGGCATCCTTGCCGTCGCCTTCATCCTCGTCCTCGGTAAAGGCTTCCCACAGCATTTTGCCGCCGATGAAGGCGAGCAGGATAAAGGCGATCCAGTGGTCGATGGGGCCGATGATGCCCATGAATTGACTGCCGAGCGCCCACCCGATTACGGGCATGCCGGCCTGGAAGCCGCCAAAGAACAGGCCGAGCACCACGGCGACCTTAAGGTTGATCTTTTTCATGCCGAGACCCTTGCAGATGGAAACGGCAAAAGCGTCCATCGAAAGGCCAACGGCGAGCAACACGAGCTCTGCGAGTCCCATAGCCTGGCTCCCTCTCTGCGGGCGAGCCCGATTACGCGACTACTCCCTCATTTATGCGAATCCCGATGCTACCACATGAACAGCTGATTTGGGTTGGGCTCTCAGCTGTGTTCGCTCATTCTGTAAGCATCGGATTTCGCAAGCGCCGCAGGGACAAACCGTGAGAAACTATTTAGCGTTTATGGAGCGTATACGATGGGAGCGATGCCTTGGATAAGAACGAGCTGCAAAAGCGTATGGAACAGGCCATCCGCCTGACGGCACCTGGTCAGCCGATCCGCACCGCCCTCGACATGATCATCGCCGGTCACCTGGGCGCCCTTATCTGCGTCGGCGACACCGAAAACGTGCTCGCCGCCGGTAACGACGGCTTCCCGCTCAACATTTCGTTTACCTCGAACCGCCTGTTCGAGCTTTCCAAGATGGACGGCGCCATCGTTATCGATGGTGACCTCACCCAGATCCTGCGCGCCAACTTCCACCTCAATCCCGATCCCTCGCTTGCCACGAGTGAGACGGGCATGCGTCACCGTACTGCCGCTCGCATGTCGGTGCTCACCGATGCCATCGTGATCTCGGTCTCGGCCCGTCGCGCCGTCGTCAACGTGTACGTTCACGGCAAGAGCTACGAGATCCAGCCCGTCACCACCATCATGAGCTCGGTCAACCAGCTCGTCGCCACGCTCCAGACCACCCGTCAGTCGCTCGACCGCTCCTTGTTGCGCCTGACGGCCCTTGAGCTCGACGACTACGTTACGCTCGCCGACATCACCGGCATCTTCTCGAGTTTCGAGATCATGCAACAGGCAAAGACCGAGCTTAAGGATTGCATCGTCAAGCTGGGTAACCAGGGCAAGCTCGTGCAGATGCAGCTCGAGCAGCTCGCGGGCTCCAGCATGGATACCGAATACGACTTGATGATCCGCGACTACGCAAGCGATTCCTCCGAGGCAAACGCCGAGAAGATCCGCGCCGAGCTGAGCCGCATGACGCCTAAGGACCTGTCCGACCCGCAGCACGTGGCGGCAGTTCTGGGCTATGACGACCTGGACGAGGACTCCGTCATGACGCCGCTGGGCCTGCGCACGCTTTCGCGCGTGTCCGTCGTGCGCGACGGCGTGGCCGAGAAGATCGTCGACGAGTACGGCTCGCTGCAGGAGCTCATGGACGACATCAGCGAGGATCCGGAGCGCCTGGGCGACTTTGGCGTTAACAACCCTGCCATTCTTGCGGACTCCCTGTATCGCATGAAGGGCACTAAACAGGGGAACGCATAATGGCGCCCGTATGCGCCGTGGTCGTTGCCGGTGGCAGCGGCCAGCGCTTTGGAAATCCCGGCGGCAAGCAGCTCGTTAACGTGGCGGGCCGTCCGCTCATGAGCTGGTCCATCCGCGCGTTCGATCGTAGCGACAAGGTCGGCCACATCGTCGTGGTTTGCCCTGCCGAGCGTCGTGCCGAGATGCGCCGCCTGGCCATCGACCCGTTTGACTATGACACGCCCATCAGCTTTGCCGATGCCGGCGATACCCGTCAGGATTCCACCCGTGCCGGCGTGCATGCGGTTCCGGCGGGCTTTGAATACGTCGCCATTCACGATGGCGCTCGTCCGCTCATTACGACCGAGGCCATCGACCACGCTATCGACGTGCTCGTGAGCGACCGCTCGCTCGACGGTGTCGTGTGCGGCCAGCCCGCGATCGACACGCTCAAGATCGTCGATGGCGACAATATCGTCGAGACGCCGCCGCGTGAGCTTTATTGGGCTGCACAGACGCCGCAGATCTTTAGTGTCGACGCCATGAAGCGCGCCCATGCCGCGGCGATTGCCGAGGGCTTTATCGGTACCGACGATTCATCGCTGGTCGAGCGCATGGGTGGGCGCGTCCGCTGCGTCCAGAGCCCGCGCGATAACCTTAAGGTGACGGTGCCCGAGGACTTGCGTCCCGTAACCGCGATTCTGCTTGGCCGCATGGCCGAGGGAGAGGACCTTCCCCATGTTCAGTAACCTGCGCATTGGCCATGGCTACGACGTTCACCGTCTGGTGGAGGGGCGTCGATGTATCATCGGCGGTGTCGACATTCCCTACGAGCGCGGCCTGCTGGGCCACTCGGATGCCGATGTGCTCGCGCACGCCTTGGCCGACGCCATTCTGGGCGCCTGTCGCGGGGGAGACATCGGCGAGCTATTCCCCGATACCGACCCCGCCTATGAGGGTGCCGATTCGATGGTGCTGCTCGCTCGCGTGATGGACTATGCGCGCGAGCTGGGCTTCGAGTTTGTCGATGCCGATTGCACCATTGCCTGCCAGCAACCCAAGATCACCCCGCACCGCGATGCCATGCGCGCCAACCTTGCCCATGCCCTGGGCGTTGACGTCGAAAACGTGGGCGTCGCCGCCACTACGACCGAAAAGCTCGGTTGGGAAGGCCAGGGCGAGGGAATCGGCGCCTGGGCCGTCTGCCTGCTACAGAAAACCGTTAAGGAGTAACGAATGCGTATCTACAACAGCGCTACCCATAAAAAGGAAGAGTTCCAGCCCATCGAGTCCGGCAAGGTCCGCATGTACGTGTGCGGCCCCACGGTCTACGACAACATCCACATCGGCAACGCCCGTACGTTCATCAGCTTTGACGTGATTCGCCGCTGGCTCATCGCGAGCGGTTACGAGGTCACGTTCGCCCAGAACCTCACCGATGTCGACGACAAGATCATCAAGCGCGCCAACGAGCAGGGCCGTACGGCCGCCGAGGTCGCGACGGAGTTCTCCGACAAGTTCATCGGCGTCATGCGCGCCGCCAACGTGCTCGATCCCGATGTGCGCCCCCGCGCCACCAAGGAGATCGGCCCCATGATCGCCATGATCAAGACGCTTATCGAGCAGGGCCACGCTTACGCAGCCGATAACGGCGATGTGTACTTTGCCGTGCGCAGCGATCCCAACTATGGTCAGGTCTCGGGCCGCAACATCGACGACCTTATGGTTGGCGCGCGCATCGAGGAGAACGAGGACAAGAACGATCCGCTCGACTTTGCCCTGTGGAAGGCCGCCAAGCCCGGCGAGCCCAGCTGGCCGAGTCCCTGGGGCGAGGGCCGTCCCGGTTGGCACACCGAGTGCGCCGCCATGGTGCATCGCTACCTGGGCACTCCGATCGACATCCACGGCGGCGGCTCCGACCTTGCCTTCCCGCATCACGAGAACGAGTGCGCCCAGGCCACCTGCGCCTGGCACCAGGGCTTCTCCAACACCTGGATGCACACGGGCATGCTGCTGGTAGACGGCGAGAAGATGTCCAAGTCTCTCGGCAACTTCTTTACGCTGGCCGAGGTCCTCGAGCAGCACTCCGCTGCCGCCCTGCGCCTGCTGATGCTGCAGACGAGCTATCGCTCGCCGCTCGACTTTTCTTGGGAGCGCCTGGAGGGTGCCGAGAACTCGCTCACGCGTATCGCCGGTACGGTCGAGAATCTGCGCTGGGCCGCGAACCATGCGACGACCGATGCCGATGAGGCAGCATCCGAGGCGTTTGCCGCCAAGGCCGCCGAGACCCGTGCCACCTTTAAGGAGTGCATGGACGACGACTTTAACACCGCCGGCGCCATGGGTGCCGTCTTTGGCTTTGTGACCGAGTGCAACCAGTACCTGGAGCAGGCCGGTGACGCTGTCGACAAGGCCGCTGCCCTGGCCGCCGCCGATACGCTGGTCGAGCTGCTCGCTACGTTTGGTGTTGAGCTTCCCGAGCCCAAGGTCGAGCTGCCGCTGGGTCTGCTGGGCGTTGCCGCCGGTCTGGTTGCCTACACGGGCGACGACGTGGACGAGGCCGCTGCCAAGATTCTCGAGGCCCGCGCCGAGGCCCGCGCCGCCAAGAACTGGAATCTGGCCGACGCCATCCGCGACCAGCTTAAGGACCTGGGCCTGACGATCGAGGATACCGCCGCGGGTACTCGTATTAAGAGTCTCTAGTATTTGTCGACCGTTCGAGGTGCGGTAGATTGCCTTGAAAGAGGAGGGCATAGACCTAGTGGTCATGCCCGACGATTGAAAGGCAAGGTGCCGTGGCTCGGACGGTCGATTCTTGTTCGTTATCTATTTAAGGAGGCCGCTTTATGGCCGACAATCGCAAGCGTGCACCGCGTGGAGGCAAGCAGGCTGCTTCTGGCTCGCGTCCTATTCGCCGCAACGATCGCGCTGCCACTTCCAAGGGCCAGCGCGAGCGCTCCCAAGCCCAGGCTGCGCGTCCGCAGCGAGATCGCAACCGCGACAACGTTCAGGCCCCCAAGGGCGAGTTTATCGAAGGTCGCCGTGCTGCCGCCGAGGCGCTGCGTACCGGCTTTCCCGTCAAGTGCGCGCTCATCGCTGAGGGCGGGGGGCGCGATGCCGCCTTGTCGCGCCTGGTCGACGACCTCAACGCTGCAGGCGTCCGCATTAAGTATGTGCCGCGCGCGCAGCTCGATGCGCTGTCGAGCCATGGCGCTCACCAGGGCATTGCGCTCGAGGTTGGCAACTTCCCCTATGCCGATGTTGCCGATATCCTCGACCGTGCGGGCGACGGTCCGGCGCTC
>UQKY01000013.1 GCA_900541785.1 uncultured Collinsella sp. | reverse complement strand
TGTTGATGTTCACTAAGAAGTGGTCCGAGTGATCACTGGGAAATAAGCACCGTGAGCACGAAAAATTGAGCAGTTTAAGCAAGAGGGCCGCGCCCCGGGGACCGGGGGCGCGGCCCTCGCCGTATGGTTTCCCCGGGCGGTTACTTTGGCGAGCCCGCCCGGGAAGGATGGAGGAGATGACCGTGCCCCTGGACACAGTGAATGATATACGGTCGATGGATGCCGCCGGGCGCTCGAGGTCCGAGATCGCCCGAATGCTCCACGTGAGCCGGAACACCGTGGCGAAGTACGCCGACATGGAGGACATGTCGCCCGCCGCGCCGATGCCCCGGAGGAGGGGCAGGCCCGCGCTCGAGGGCAACGAGGAATGGGTCGCGGGCGTTCTCGAGGCCGACCTCGGGGCCCCGAGGAAGCAGCGCCACACAGCCAGGCGGATCTACGACAGGCTCGTCGCCGAGCGCGGCTACGGCGGCTCTTACTCCACCGTGCAGAGGTTCGTCCGCGAGCTCAGGCTCGCCCGGGCGGCGGCGGGCGGAGAGGGGTACCTCGAGCTCGAGTGGGCGCCCGGCACCTGCCAGGTCGATTTCGGGAACTTCCGCGCCGCGGTCGGCGGGAGGACCCTCGACCTCAAGCTGCTGGTCGCGACGCTTCCGCACTCGAACGACCGGCAGTGCGTCGCCCTCATGTCGCAGAGGTCGGAGTGCCTGTGCGCCGGGCTGCTCGAGATCTTCCGCCGCTGGGGCCGCGCCCCGGCGGCGATGGTGCTCGACAACGCCACCGAGGCGGGCAGGATGGTACGCGGCGAGGTCACGGAATCGAGGCTGTTCTCGCAGTTCAGAGCCCACTACCGCTTCGAGAGCCGGTACTGCAACCCCTATTCGGGAAACGAGAAGGGCTCCGTCGAGAACGCCGTGGGGTTCCTCCGGCGCAACCTCCTCGTCCCCGTGCCTGCGTTCGGCGCGCTCCCCGAGCTCAACGCGTTCCTCGCCGAGGGGTGCGCGAGGGTCAACGCGGCGGCGCGCTGCCGCGACGGCAGGCCGCACGGGGAGGCCTACCGGGAGGACCTCGCCGCCATGCGCGCCCTTCCCGGCGTGGAGTTCGACGCGGTGAGGTGGGTCACCGCCCGCGCCGACAAGCGCGGCTACGTCGAGGCCGACGGGCGCGAGTACGTCGCCGGGCCCGCCTGGCACGGGCGGAGCCTGCTCGTCGGCATGCGCGCGTCGACGGTGGAGATCCTCGCCGACCGCGGCCGCCGGGTCGCCGTCCTCCCCAGGGCCTTCGGGGAGGGCCCCGCGGTCCGGAACCCCCTCTCGCTCGTGCCCGCCATCATCGCCAGGCCGAGGGCCTTCGGGGAGTCGACGATCAGGCGCGACATGCCGCCGGGGCTCGTCGAGGGGATCGACCGGATGGACTCCGCCGGCAGGAGGCGCACGCTCAGGTCGATCGGCCGGGCGAGCGAGTCCTCGGGTTTCGAGGCGGCATGCGAGGCGGCGCTCAGGGTCGTCGAGGGCGGCCGCGTCCCCGACGACGCCACGGTCGACGTGCTGGCGAGACGCATCGCGGGAGGCGGCGGCGGGGCCGGCGGGGCCGACCTGTCGGTCTACGACGGGTTCCTGAAGGGGGCGGTCGCCGATGGCAGCTAGCGAGGAGCTGGCCCGCAGGGTCGTGGAGGCCGGGCGGTCGTGCTCGCTCACCACCGCCGTCCTGGAGGAGTGGTCGAGGCTCGGCACCCCGAAACAGGTGGAGTACCTGGCGGGCTACCTCGAGGCGGAGAGGTCCAGCCGCGAGGCCTCGAAGCGCGCGACGCTGCTCAGGCGCTGCGCGCTGCCGGCGCCCAAGACCTTCGACGGCTACGACTGGTCGGCCGTGTCGTGGCCGGAGGGCATGGGGCGCGAGTCGCTGCTCGCGCTCGACTTCGTCGGGCGCAGGGAGGACCTCGTGCTCATGGGCGACGTCGGCACCGGCAAGACGCACATGGCGTCGGCCCTCTGCGCGTTGGCGTGCGAGAGGAGGCTCGAGGCGCGCTTCTTCACGGCGTCCTCGCTCGTGATGCGCCTGAGGCGCGCCCGCGACGACGGGAGGCTCGACCGGGAGGCCGCGCTTATCGGCAAGGCCCGCCTGCTCGTCATCGACGAGCTCGGGTTCCTCCCGCTCGACGCGGACGGGGCGAGGCTGCTCTTCCAGGTCTTCGCCGACGCATACGAGAGGCAGTCGGTGGTGATCACCACGAATCTGGAGTTCAGCAGGTGGGGGTCGGTGTTCGGGGACGACCAGATGGCCGCCGCCGTGATCGACCGCATCGTCCACCACGGGAGGCTCGTCCAGTTCCGCGGCGAGTCCTACCGCGTCCGCCATGCCCTCATGCAGGAGGGCTAGCCGCTCAAAAAGCGTGCGCGCTTCCGATGCTCAGGCTGCTCAATTTCCGATGCTCTTTTTGCTCAAATCCTCTTGACGAAACACAGCTTACGGACCCCTTCGATTCGGCCAAGCCCATACGAACGGACTTTGCCTGGGAGCGCCAGGCGCGGGAACTCACGCTGGGCGAGCTCGACGGGCTCATCAAATATACCGACCAGACCATGTTGGCCGGACGCACCACCGCCGAGGCGCTCGTTGCCGAACGACAGCGCGAGGCGCACCTATCGCTCTACGGTCATCCTCTGCTGCGCTTTACCATAAACGAGGTCCGCTCGGCAGGAATGCTCGCCAAAAAGCTGCAGACGGCAGGCATCCGGCAGACCGCGCTGCCGACGTGGCTCAACGAAGTGGAGCTGTAGGAGCTGCTAGGCCGCGCATCGCCGGATCGCATCCCCCCTATCTGGGCCGCGTTTTCCCAACGGCCACGCCAACGGAAAGCGCGTCCCAGTCTGGACGCTCAAAACGGGATGCACTTTCCGGATGGCGGGCCTAGCGGAAAGCGTGTCCCGGAATCCCGTCTCAGAGTGGGACAGGCTTTCCGGTTGAGTCCTTCAGCGGAAACTGCATCCCGGAATAGACGCTCAAACTGGGATGCACTTTCCAAACAACCGGCCAACGGAAAGCGCGTCCCATTCTGAGACATGATTCCGGGACACAGCTTCCGGTTGAGGGTCGATCCGGAAAGCACGACCCGTTCCGAGACCGAATTCCGGGACGCAGTTTCCGCTTGAAGCTTCAACCGGAAAATACATCCCAGGCTGGAGCCATATTCCGGGACACACTTTCCATTTGAGGCCTCTACCGGAAAACGAATCCCACTCTGAGCGTCGAATCTGGGATGCAGTTTCCGCATGCGGCCCCGTTGGGAAAGTTCATCCCACTCCGAGGCTAGATTCTGGGATGCTGCCTCCGCTCCAAATAAAAGGCCCCGGCTCGCGATGGAGCTGGGGCCAGAGGCACAGCATATGCAGTTGATGTTGAGCGCGAACAGCTCGTCAGCAATGGCCGTCCGCGCTCTACCCTACCCGCGGTGACGGGCGCGGCTGTAGGGCGTATCCACCATGGGCAGATCCGGACGCAGCTTGCCGTCAAATGCGCGGTAGGCGTTCTGCACGGCGGGCGCCGTGGGGATCGTTGCGATCTCGCCGATGCCCTTGCCGCCGTACGCCACGGGCAGCAGCTCGTCCTTCTCCACGTAGATGGCGTGGATATCCGGAATCTCGGGCGCGCGGAACAGCCCGAGCGTACCGTACCTTGCCTGGGGCACGCAGTCCTTGAGCGGCCAGTCCTCGGTAAGCGCATAGCCCATACCCATGAGCACGCCGCCTTCGATCTGACCCTGAATGGAGATGGGGTTGACCACCTTGCCGGAATCGTGCGCGGCATAGACCTCGCTCACGCGGCCGTCATCATCCAGAATGACCACATGTGTGGCAAAGCCGTAGCAGATGTGGCTCTTGGGGTTGGGAACATCCGCACCCAGCTTGTCGGTCGGCTCCAGATACACGTAGCCAAACTCGCATCCCTCGAGCGCCTTGATGGCGGCCGCGGGATCCTGAGGATGCATACCCTGGCCGGCGACGAGCTCCTGCGTGCGCAGCTGATAGGCGCGACCGTCGTCGTACTCGATCTTGACGCCGTCGCCATGCGCGCTCACGGGAGCGGCGGGCGCAGGCTTGCCGGCCTCGATGTCAAGCATGGCATCGCGCAGCAGGAAGGCGGCGCCGCGCACGGCCTCGCCGGTCACGACCGTCTGACGCGAGCCAGACGTAGTGCCGGAGTCGGGAGCGTTCTCGGTGGAGCACTCGCCATTGGCAATGCAGCTCAGCGGCAGACCGCAGGCCTCGGCAACGTCTTGCAAAAAGACGGTGTTACAGCCCTGGCCGATGTCGGACGTGGCGGCGTAGACCACGGCGCGGCCATCCTCGATGCGAATCTTGCAGCGGCCGGCATCGGGCAGGCCCACGCCCACGCCGGCGTTCTTCATGGCGCAGGCAATGCCGGCGTGGCCGGGATGCGCGTAGTAGGCATCCTTGACCTCGAGCAGCGTCTCCTTCAGCGCCGTGGAGCAGTCGGCAATCTGGCCGTTGGGCAGAACCTCACCCGGCTCGATGGCGTTACGGTAGCGAATCTCCCACGGATCCAGGCCGACCTTCTCGGCCAGCAGGTCGATCAGGCTCTCGAGCGCAAATTCGGACTGGCAAACGCCAAAGCCTCGGTACGCACCGGCGGGCGGGTTGTTGGTGTAGTAGCCAAAGCCGCGAATGTCGGTATTCTGGTACTTGTAGGGGCCGACGGCATGCGTACAGGCGCGCTCGAGCACCGGGCCGCACAGCGACGCGTAGGCGCCGGTGTCAAAGTTGATCTCGCAATCCAGACCGGTAAAGTTGCCCTCGGCGTCGCAACCCAGTGTAAAGGTACCGTCCATGGCGTGGCGCTTGGGATGGAATGCAAGCGACTCGGCACGAGTGAGCTTGCACTTCACAGGACGCTGGAACTTATAGGCAGCGAGCGCGGCCAGGTGCTGGATGGACACGTCCTCCTTGCCGCCAAAGCCGCCGCCCACGAGCATGGTCTCGACGACCACACGCTCGGGTTCGCTATCCCAGCCAAACATGTGGGCGCACTCTTTGCGCGTATCGTAGGCGCCCTGGTCGGTCGACTGCACCTTGACGCCGTTCTTGTACGGGAAGGCGACGGCGCACTCGGGCTCCAAGAAGGCATGCTCGGTAAAGGGTGTGGTAAAGCGCTGTGTCACGGTAAACGCGCTCTCCGCCAGCGCCTTGGCGGCGTCGCCGCGCGTCACATGGCGGCTCTGGCACACGTTGTCCTTGAGCTCCACCGTGTTGCCAAAGGCAAAAAAACTGTCGTGCAGGCGCGGGGCGTCGGCCGCCTTGGCCTCGACAATGTTACGCACGGGCTCCAGCGGCTCGTAATCAATCTTTACGAGCTTCTTGGCCTTCTCGAGCGTCGCCTCGTCCTCGGCAACCACCAGCACGATGGCATCGCCCACGCAGCGGGTGATATCGCCCTGAGCGATCATGACGTCCCAGTCCTGGATAAGGTGGCCGACCTGGTTGACCGGCACGTCCTCGGCGCGCAGGATGCCCACCACACCGGGCAGGGCCTCGGCCTTGGAGGTATCGATGGAGAGCACGCGGGCGCGCGGATACTTGGAGCGCACGGCGCTGGCGTAGGTCAGGCCCGGCTGATCGAGCTCGTCGATGTCGTCGGGATACTTGCCCTCGCCGAGCACCTTCTTGCGCACGTCAATACGGAAGGCGCGCTTGCCCACGCCGTAGTCGTCGCCGCGCTCCAAGTCCTCGTCGATCTGTTTTTCGCCGCGGAGCACCGCGGCTGCCAGCGAAATGCCCTCAATAATCTTCTTGTAGCCGGTGCAGCGGCAGACGTTACCGCGAATGGCGTACTTGATCTGCTCCTCGGTGGGTTCGGGGTCCTCGGCGATGAGCGCCGCACCCGCCATGACCATGCCGGGGATGCAAAAGCCGCACTGCACGGCGCCCACGGCGCCAAAGGCGTACACGAAGGCCTCGCGCACGTCCTCGGGCAGGCCCTCGACGGTCACGATGTTGCGGCCGGCGGCAAGCGCGGTGGTCAGCACGCAGGCCTTGACGGCCGCACCGTCCACGTGGATGGTGCAGGTACCGCATGCGCCCTCGGAGCAGCCGTCCTTGGCGGAATGGATATGCAGGTCGTCGCGCAGGTAGCGCAGCAGCGGTTTGTTTTGGGTCGTCGTGCGCTCAACGCCGTTAACGGTAAAAGTGAATTCCTGTGCCATGGTGATTCCCTTCTACACGCCGGCGGCGATGCCGGTGCGGTCGTGGATAGCGCCATGCGGGCAGACGACGGCGCACATGCCGCACGACAGGCAGTCCGCGCCGTCGATATGGGCGCAGTTGTCCTCGATGCGGATAGCGCCGGCAGGGCACTTTTTGGCGCACATGCCGCAACCGATGCAGCTCGTGTCGCAGATCTTGCGCGCAATGGCACCTTTGTCGGTGTTGTTGCAGCGCACCAGGATGTTCTGGTAGCCGGGAACGAAGGCAATCACGCGCTGCGGGCACGCCATGCCGCACAGGCCACAGCCCGTGCACTCGGAGCGGTCCACGCGGGCGACGCCGTCGACCAGCGCGATGGCACCGTGGGGGCAGGCCGTGACACAGGCACCACAGCCAATGCAGCCTTCGCTGCAGCGGGCGTCGCCGCCTGCGGAAGCACAGCCGCTTCCGCAGGCAACGTAGGCCACGTTATGTTGAATGGATTTGGCCATAAGAGACTCGCCTATTTCTTAAGAAGGTACGAATAGTTGTCGCGCACAGCCCTGATGGTCAGGCGGACGGCCTCGGGAAGACCGGTGTTGACGGCATCGACCGAGACGGTGCGGACCGTGCCGGCGACGCGGACCTTAAAGTGATCCTCGTCCACGGCCAGGAAGCCCTCATTCTCGGAGTTCTCCATGTCCTCCTCGCTCCAGAACAGGGTGAGCTTGTCCTTGTAGGGACGGCCCTCCTGGTAGGGGCAGAACACGGCGCAGTTGCCGCACTCGTTGCACATACCGTCGACGTGGACAACCTGATGCTTGGCCAGGCCCGGCACCTTAATTGCCACGTTGGCGCGGTTGGGGCACACGTCGCAGCAGACCTCGCATACCGAGCCGCAACCCAGGCAGCGGGTCTTGGTGCAGTTGCGCTTGTCGCGGCACAGCGACCCCTTGCGCTCGTAGCAGGTGTCCTCGCGGCCAGCCTGCTCGTTGCAATCGGCGTACTTGTTAAAGTCCACGCCGGCGATGGCACGGGCAACCTCGGCGGCGTCGGCAATAGCCTCAACCACGGTGGCAGGACCGCGACGGCAGTCGCCCGCAGCCCAGACGCCCTCGACGCCGGTGGAGGTGGCGGCAAGACGGCCGCGACGGTCGTGCTCAACGCCCGCGGCGTCGTACAGGCTGGCATCGATGCCCTCGCCCACGGCGCAGATCACCGTGGTGGCGGGAAGCTCGACGGTCTCGCCCGTGGCGACGGGGCTGCGACGGCCGCTTGCATCCGGCTCGCCAAGCTCCATAACGTCGCAGGTCAGCACGGCGCCATTGAGCGCCTTGGGCGCCAGCAGCTCGCAGAACTCAACGCCGTCGGCAAGAGCAAGATCGAGCTCTTCCTCGTCGGCGGGCATCTGCTTCTTGGTGCGGCGATACACCAGGCGCACGTTCTTCACACCAGCCAGGCGCTTGGCCACGCGGGCAGCATCCATGGCGGTGTTGCCGGCGCCAATGACCACGACGTCCTCGCCCAGCTCGAGCTTCTCGCCCTTCTTGGCGGCCTCGAGGAACTCCAGCACGTCGAGCTCGGCACCCTCGCCCAAACCTGCAGAGCCGGGCATCCAGGCACCGGTGGCCACGACTACGTCGGTAAAGCCCTGGGCCTTGAGCTCGTCAATGGAATTCACGCGGGCGTTGAGCTGCACCTTGGCGCCAAAGGCCAGGCAGAGCTCAGCATCGTGGGAGATATCGTCGCTGGCGATACGGAACTCGGGGATGACGTAACGGACCACGCCGCCGAGCGAATCGCGGGCCTCAAAGATGGTGACGGGCACGCCGGCGCGCGTCAGGAAAAACGCCGTCGCCAGGCCGGCCGGGCCGCCGCCGATAACGGCAACGTTGCGCTCGCCGTCGTTGGCGATAGCCTGGGCGCGCAGCTTGGGCAGCACCGCGGTCATGGCCTCGCGGGCGGCCTTGAGCTTGCTGGCGCGAATCTGGGCGCCCTCGGGCTCGTAGAACGCACGCTCGCAGGCACGGCCGCAGGGATGCGGGCAGATGGTGCCGGTAATGAACGGTAGGGCGTTGCGCTCGATGATGATGTTGAGTGCATCCTCGTAGCGGCCCTCGTCAACAGCCGCCAGGTAGGCGGGAATATCCTGCTGGATAGGGCAGCTCGTACGGCACGGCGTCGTAAAGCAGTCGGAAAGCGGGCTCTTGCCGGCGACCTTGCGGTCGGGCAGCGGGCGCAGCGGCTTCTTGTAGAGCGGGTTGGTGAGCGAGTCGGTCTGGATCGCGGTCACGGCGTCGAGCGAGACGCCCGCGAACGGCTTGCCATCCAGGTCGGCAAACTCGCCGGCCATCTGGCTAAAGCGCTCGTAGCCACCGGGCTTGAGCACGTCGGTCGCCAGGGTGACGGGCCAAATGCCGGCGTCATACAGGGCGCGGATGTTGTAGACCGTGGCGCCGCCGGAGTAGCTGATGCGCAGCTTGCCATCGAACTGCTCGGTAATGCGGCGGGCGGCCTCGATGGTCAGCGAGAACAGCGAGCGGCCGGACATGTACATCTCGGTAGAGGGCAGCTCGTTTCTCGTCACGTCGACGGGGAACGTGTTGGTCAGTTTGACGCCAAACTCCAGGCCGCGCTCGGCGCACAGGGCAATCAGGCGCTCGAACATGGGCACGGCATCGGCCCACTGCAGGTCCTCGCGGAAGTGCGTGTCATCGAAGACGATGTAGTCAAAGCCCAGCTCGTTGAGGCGCTGACGTGCAAACTCATAGCCCAGCAGCGTGGGGTTGCACTTAATGTAGGTATTGAGACCCTTCTCGGTGATCAGATAGGTCGCGATGCGCTCGATCTCCGCCGGAGGGCAGCCGTGCAGGGTGGACTCGGTGATGGAGTTGGAGACGCGTGCCGGGATGGACTCGACAAACGCGGCGTCGACATGCTCAAACTTGTCCAGGTTGGCGAGCGCCCAGGCACGGCACTCGTTCCAGACGTCAGAGCCGCTGGCGTCCTTCATGCCCTCGATGTAGGCGTCGACCTTGGGGCTCTTGATGCCCTCCAGGTCATAACCCACGGACATGTTGAAGACAAAGCCGTCCGGGCTGCCCAGGCCGTACTCGCGAGCGATGAGGTGGCAGGCGAACCATGCCTTCACGTACTCGGCAAAAGCCTGCGGAACCTCGAGCTCGGTCGACCACTCGCAGTTGTAGCACTCGTCCTGCGCCACGATGCAGGGCTTGTTCACACACTTGGAGAGTTCCTCGCCGTCCATCACCTGAACGGTCTTGAGCTCAAAGAAGCGTGAACCGGCCACGTAGGATGCCACGATGTTCTGGGCAAGCTGCGTGTTGGGGCCGGCGGCCGGGCCAAACGGGGTCTCGATGCGCTCGTCAAAAATGGGAAGCGCGCCCTCCTGGTTGGCCGTGACCATCTTGCGCACGCCAAAGATGGCGCCCCGAGTCTTGTGCTCCTCGATGATCCAGTTCATCAGCTGCGAAAACGGGATCGGCCTCATGATGTCGCTCATAATGAGCTCCTCTCTGTAACGCCCGGCGAGACCGCGCGGCGGGCGCAAATACGGTGTAGCGCTAGCACAGCGCCGGCGACCCCGCGGAGGCCGCCTATACGCGCGTCGGATGCGGCGAAACATCCGACGCGCGCGAATCTCCAATTGGAATTAGTAGGCGCGATCGTTGAGCGTGCTCCAGAGCTTCTTGGACTCAGCCATGGTCCACGCGTTGATCTTGTCCTCATCAATGCCAACGAACTCGCGATCCTTGTACAGGACGCGGCCGTTGATGATGGTGGTGCGGCAGTTTTTGCCCATCATGCCAAAGAGCATGTGGCCGTCGATGTTCTCCTCGCTCAGCGGCGTAAAGGGCTTGTAGTCCATTACGATGACGTCGGCGGCAGCGCCGGGCTCAAGCACACCGAGCTTGCGATCGAAGTACTTGCTCGCCATCTTGGCGTTGTTCTCGAACAGCATCGTCATGGCCTCGCACCAGCCCACGTTGGGCATAGCGGCGTTGTGGCGCTGAATGATCAGGAAAACCTTGAGGCTCTCGAGCATATCGTGGGTGTAGGCGTCGGTGCCCATGCACACGGGGATGCCGCGGCGGAAGAACTCGAGCACGGGGGCGCAGCCCACGGCGTTTCCCATATTGGATTCGGGGTTGTTGACCAGCCAGGTGCCGGACTCCATGACGATATCCATCTCGGCGGGCGTCACATGGATGCAGTGGCCGAGCATGGTGTCGGGACCGAGCAGGTTGTGCTGCAGCAGGCGCTCGACGGGGCTGATGCCGCCGCGGTTGAGGCGGGAGTCCCACACATCGTTCATGCCCTCGCACACGTGGATGTGGAAGCCGGTCAGGCCGTTGTTAGCCTCGGCCATCTTGTCCATGGTCTCGTCCGACAGCGTAAAGGTGGCGTGACCGCCAAACATGGCGGCGATCATGTGATTGTCGTTATCGCGACGCTCCTTGGCGGCCCACTGGGCAAACTCGGCGTTCTCGGCAATAGCCTGGTCGCACTTTTCCTGACCACGGCGGTCGGAAACCTCGTAGCACAGGCACGAACGCATGCCCAGCTCCTGAGCGGCGTCCTTAATGGTAAAGAGGCTGCCCGGAATCTCGCAGAAGCTCGCATGGTGATCGAAGATCGTGGTGACGCCGTCGCGGATAGAATCCAGGATTGTGGCATAGGCACTGGCCTTGGTGCCGTCGAGCGTCAGGTTGTCGTCGATCTTCCACCACTGCTGCTCAAGATTTTCCAGGAAGTTGGTGGGGCTGCAGCCCTTAATGGCAAGACCGCGGGCCAGACCCGAGTAGATGTGGGTGTGGCAGTTGATAAGTCCGGGCATGATGAGGTTGCCCTGGGCGTCGACGTACTCGGCATCCGGGTACTTGGCCTTGAGCTCGCGCTCGGGGCCCACTTCGACGATCGTATCTCCGTCAATAGCGACCGCACCGTTGGGAATGAACGGAGTCTGAGCGTTGCGGGTAAAGACGGAACCGTTAGCGACCAGAAGCATAAATGCTCCCTTCAACATCAGAGGCGGGGTTTGACACCTCTGACATAGCGGAAGTGCGAAGCGCCGGCCTACACCGGAAACGGGCCCTCTCCCGTCAACGCTTCACCAAAGGGGCAAACCCTTTGAAGTGCGGCTTGGCGCCGCATGACGTCGGCGGACGAGGCGATACGTCCGCCGACGAATAGCACCGAATTGGCTACTTCTTGCTCTCGGGCAAGACCAGATCCACGGCAGCGTCCTTGGCGGCATCGATGTGCTGAGCCACGACCGGCGTCTGCGGAAGGATCAGGTTGAGCACGATGGCCATGATGGCGGTGGGGGTCACAGCGTTGGAGCCGATGACGGTGGACACCCAGGTGGGCATGCCCTCGCCAGCAAGGCAACCGCTGGCCATCCAGATACCCAGGCCAAAGACAACAGAGGTGCCGACGATGGTGGTGGTGCGCTGCGTGAGGCCCTCGCGGGTGAACATGCGCACACCGTTCATGGTGATGGTGCCAAAGACGCCGACGGTCGCGCCGCCGATGACAGGCTGCGGGATGGCGGAGAGCACGGCAGAGAGCTGCGGGAACAGACCGGCGATGGCAAAGACGGCCGCGATGATCACAAAGACCCACTTGTTGACGACCTTGTTGGAGCAGATGATGCCCACGTTCTGGCCAAGGGCGCTGGTGGGAAGACCGCCTAGCAGGCCGCCGACCATAGAAGTGAGGCCCTGGGACACGATAGCGCCGGAGAGCTCGCGCTCGGTGGGCATACGGTCGATGGAACCAAGGCAGGCGGCGGAGACGTCGCCGATAACCTGGATGGCGACCATGGGGAACACGACGGCGAGGGTAATGCAGACCTCGGGATCAAACTCGAGCGCGTAGGGCATGAGCTTGGGAAGGGCGAAGACCTGAGCGGTGGCGACGCTGGAGAAGTCGATCATGCCAAAGGGGATGGAGACGATCATGCCAACGATCATGCCAAAGAACACGGATCCCAGCTTGAGCGTGCCCTTGCCAAAGTTGGCGAGCGCAAAGACCACGGCGAAGGTGATAAGAGCGACGCACCAGGCCTGCGGGGTGCCCCACAGCGGCGTACCCATGCCACCGGCCATGTACTTGACGGCCGTGGGATAGAGAGAGACGCCAATGGAGAAGATGACCGTACCGGTCACGACGGGCGGGAACAGCCACTTGATCTTGCTGTAGGCCAGACCAAAGAGGACCGCGACGGCACCGCCGACAATCTCGCCGCCCAGCAGCGCGCCAAAACTAAAGCCCGAGGCGCCCATGGCCTGCAGGGCCGGCAGGAACGCGAACGAAACGCCCATGACGATGGGCAGGCCGCCGCCGATACGACGGAAGGGAGCGAAGGCTTGAAGGGCCGTGTCGATTGCCGAAAGAATGAGCGCAACCTGAATGATGTCGGTGCTTTGCTGGCTATTAAAGCCGTAGACGCCGGCCATGATGACCGCCGGGGTAATGATGCCGGCAAACGATGCCAGTACGTGCTGAAGGGCACACGGGATCATTTCCTTAACGGGAGGCATGCCTTCGCGAGTGAACAGGGCTTCAGTGCCGTTCGTAACCGTCTCCTGGGTCATTTGACCACCAATCCTCGAAATAGTTGTTTTCGCATCTAACGCTCTATTGTGACGCAGTGCGGGGTTGAGGTTGTGCCTTCGTTGCATATCGTATTAAAGATGATTCTCATTCTCAATAATAATTTTTTGTTATCAGACTATTCTTCAGCTGAGATAACGCATTTCCGCAGGTCAGGAAAGTGTCTGGTCAAAATAACATCTAACTTTTCTTTTGGTCAACCGTTTACCGCCAAATTCCTACCGTTCGTCTGTATTACGCAATGTACCTGCGGATATACGAGATGATGAGCAGCGTGTTACCATGATAAAAAATTGTTATGAAACTTCCGATTACACCCAAAGGAGTTGCCCGTGAACGAGACCGTACGTCGCTTTTTGCCGATGGTCGATTTCCTGGAGCAGATACTCGGCAAAAACAGCGAAATCGTGCTGCACGATTTCTCGGATCCCGACCACGCCATCGTCGATATCCGCAACGGTATCGTGAGCGGCCGCAAGGTCGGCGGTCCCGCCACCGACCTGGCACTCAAGATCATGCACGACGCTAAGTATCGCGACCTGCCGTTTATTACGGGCTACGAGGGGCGCGGTGCCGGTGGCAAGACGTTGGAGTCGGCGACGTACTTTATCCGCGAGAATGACGAGATTGTCGGTATGCTCTGCGTCAACACCGACCTCTCGACCGTGCGCTCCATCAACGCCATGGCGCAGCAGCTCATGGCCTGCTTCGACGCGGCGCCTAGACAGGCGGAGCCCGCGTCTATCGAGGTCGAAAGTCTTTCGGAGTCTACACAGGAGCTCATCGACCGCAGCATTGCCGAGCTGCTGAGCGCGCGCGGGCTGGATGTAGCGTCACTTGGCCAGAGCGACCGCGTGGACGTCATTCGCCACCTCAACGGCAACGGGGTGTTCATGCTCAAGGGCGCCGTAGCCTGCGCCGCCACCGCGCTGGGCATCTCGGAGCCCAGCGTCTACCGCTACTTGCAAAAAGTCCGCAAGGAAGGTTAGCGAGCAAAATGGAGCGCGGGCAGTCTTTTTGGGACGGGGCTATTTTAGCTACCCTCCCTCTGCCCGCGATTTCGATGAGCCGCAAGTAAAAGCAATCCTGCATTATTGGGGTAGCTAAAATAGCCCCGTCCCAAAAAGACTGCCCTTGGTGGCTCCACAAGTGATCCATCGCTTGACAAAAGACCCTGCAGCTCGCACTGCAGGGTCTTTTTGCATGTCATGTTCAGTTGTTGCCAACGCCTTAGAGAGCGGCGACGACCTCGATCTCGACCAGACCGCCGGCCGGAAGGGCGGCAACCTGGAAAGCGCTGCGCGCGGGGAACGGGGCCTCGAACTTGGAAGCGTAGATCTCGTTCACGGCAGCGAAGTCGGCAATGTCGGCCAGGTAGACCGTGGTCTTGACGACATCGGCAAAGGTGGCACCGGCAGCGGTCAGCAGAGCCTCGACGTTAGCAAGGGACTGCTTAGCCTGGGCCTCGACGCCCTCGGGCATCTTGCCGGTTGCGGGGTCGATGCCCAGCTGGCCGGACAGGAACACCATGTTGCCGGTCTGGATGCCGGGGGAATACGGGCCGATGGCTGCGGGTGCGTTATCGGAAGACACGACGGTCTTGCTCATGTTTTTCTCCTTACGATCAGATAGAGAGCGTGAGCGCGGCGTTCGCACCGGGAGGCACAATTCGGTCTGAACACCGCGCTTGATTTGGGATAGTACTCAAGGTTTCCGCGCGATGCAAGATTATTATCACGTTGCGAGAATAATTTATCGCCCAACGGCGCCTGTCGGCCGCTGAACGGCATGAACGGACGGTGAAGTTCAAAATAATCCGTTTCCCTCCGTTCCCATCGGATCAGGTGATCCATAGGGGACGGAGGGAAACGGATCATTTTTGCTGCAAGGGCTGCTGAAGACTTTATCCTGCTTGGGCCACAGTGCTCGTTCGCCGCAACACCACCACTATACTTTTGAATATCTGAGCATTTTGAAAGGCAGGATATGACCGCAACCGCCAGTCGAACCACCAACCGCAGACCCGAGCTCTTGGCCCCAGCCGGAGGGCCCGAGCCCTTTGCCGCCGCACTCGCCGCCGGGGCAGACGCCATCTACTGCGGCATGGGCAGCTTCAACGCCCGCCGCAAGGCCACCAACTTTACCGACAAGGCCTTTGAGCAGGCCTGCCGCGCCGCGCACCTGGCCGGGTCGCGCGTCTACGTTACGGTCAACATCGTCATCAAGCAGTCCGAGATGGGCGATGCGCTGCAACTCATCCATCGCTGCTCCACGCTGGGCGCTGACGCCTTCATCATCCAGGACTGGGGTCTGTTCTTTGAGGTCAAGCGCACGATGCCCGGCATCGAGACGCATATCTCAACCCAAGCAAACATCCACGACGACCGCGGAACCCTTTGGTGCCGCGAGCAGGGCGCCGACCGCGTGACCCTCTCGCGCGAGCTTTCCATCGACGAGATTGCCGCCATTCACGATGCCGCGCCCGATGTGGACCTTGAGGTCTTTAGCCACGGCGCCATCTGCTTTTGCTACTCGGGTCTGTGCCTGCTGTCGAGCTTTGCCATGGCGGGCCGCTCGGCCAACCGCGGCATGTGCGCTCAGCCCTGTCGCCTGCCTTACGAGCTGATCGACGAGAACGGCCGCGCGCTCTCCCCCGCCGGCCGCGAGCGTGCGCTATGCCCGCGCGACACCAACACTTCGCAGCTTGTTCGCCGTCTGTATGACGCCGGCGCCGCGTCGCTCAAGCTCGAGGGCCGCATGAAGGCGCCCGATTACGTGTACTCCATCGTTGATGTGTATCGTCACGAAATTGACGACATGCTATCCGGAACCACCGTTGCCAAGGACGAGGAAGCCGCCCGCCAGCGCCAGCTCAAGCGCTGCTTCAACCGCGACTTTACGCACGCCTATCAGGACGGCACCTCGGGCGACGAGATGATGAGCTACGAGCGCTCCAACAACCGCGGCCAGATCGTGGGCACGGTGCTGGGCAGCCGCCCGGCCAACCGCGATGTGCGTGGCCTCAAGCCCGACGACCGCCGTCGCCGCGCCGCCATCGCCCGCATTGAGCTGTTTGAACCCGTGGGCAAGGGCGACTTGTTGGAACTTCGCCACGATGACGAGTTCGACCAGTTCCTAACCACTATCGCTACCGATGATGCCGCCGCCGGTGACATCATCGAGTGTCGCGTGCCCCGCAGCATGCCCGAGGGCTGCCGCGTGCGCGTCATCCGCAGCCAGCGCGCCATCGATGCCGCCGGCGCCGCGCTCAAACGCGATGTGCTGCGCCGCCGAGCTGTTGATGTGTCCGTCGTGGCGCGTCTGGGCGAGCCGTTTACTGTCACACTCACCTGCTGTGACAACCCTTCGCTTACGGCAACGGCCACGGGCTTTACCGTCGAGGCCGCCAAGACCCGTGCGGTCGAGGCGTCCGATCTGGTGGAGCATGTAGGCCGCATGGGCTCCTCGCCCTTTGAGGCAGCAAGCTTTGACATTTCGCTCGACGCCGGCTGCGGTATGGGCTTCTCCGCCGTGCACAAGGTGCGCGCCGCCGCCTGTAAAGCGCTGGAGGAGGCCATTCTGGCACCGTACGAGGAGCGTGCGAAAACGCTCGAGTTGCCGGCGATTGTAACCAGTGATTCCCGCCCCGCGCCCGAGCACTACCGCGATGAGTCGCAGATCTGCGCCACCGTCACCTCGCTCGAAGCCGCCGAGGCAGCGCGCGTGGAGGGTGCAACGCGCATCTACATGACCACCGACGCGCTCGATGCGGCCGAGCTCTCCCCCGCCGATGCATTTGGGCAGGGTATCGTGCCTGTACTCGACGAGGTCTGCCGCGCCGTCGACCACGAGCGCGTCGATCCCTGGATCAATGCTGGAGCCACCGTCGCCGTCGGCAATATCTCCGAGCTCGCCGTAGCCGCGCAGGCCGGCGCCACAGCCGAGATTCGCTCTTGCCTGCCGGTGCACAACACGCCCTGCATGGAGGCGCTTGCCGAGCGCGGAGCTGGTGCGTTTTGGCTCTCGCCCGAGATCACGCTCGACGAGATTGTCTCGCTCGGCGCCGCCGCGCCCGCGGCTCTGGGCATCACCGTTTTCGGCCGCCCGCGCGTTATGACAAGCGAGCATTGCATTCTGCAGGTCGCCAACGGCTGCATCCACGATTGCGCCAACTGCCGCCTGCGTGCCCGCAAGCTCTCGCTCAAGAATATCGACGGAAAGGTCATGCCCGTCCGTACCGACATCCATGGCCGCTCTCGCCTGTACGACGCCTACCCCATCGACCTCACGCCGCAGGTTCCTCAGCTGCTCGATGCCGGTGTGCGTCGTTTCATGGTGGACGGAACGCTGCTCGAGGCGGATGAGGTGGGTCGTGCCGTCGCCCGCGTCCGTCGCGCCGTCGAGGCCGCGCAAGCCGGCCGCAAGCCGGCCGCCCGCCTACGCGGTGCCACCTCGGGCTGCATGTTTGTGGGAATTAGCTAACCGAAAGGCTTACACGTGAACGAAGAACCTCAAGTCCTCTACTGCGATGCCTGGCTCATGGCCATCGACAAACCCGCCGGCATGATTGTACACGGTGACGGCACCGGCGAGCGCACGCTCACCGACTACGCCAGCGACCTGCTGCTGGCGATGGGCGACGGCTTTGCCGCGACCGACATGCAGCCGCTCAACCGCCTGGACCGCGACACCACCGGCGTGGTGCTGTTTTCGCTCGACAAGCAGACGCAGCCCGCCTTTGACCAGATGGTCATCGACCACGCTTTCGAAAAGCACTACCTGGCGCTCGCCGAGGGCAAGATCGACTGGAACGAGAAGCTCATCGACAAGCCCATCGCCCGCGACCGTCACGACAGCCGCAAGATGCGCGTCGGCGCCAGCGGCAAGCCGTCTCAAACGCGCGTGAAGGTGCTCAAGCGCCTTAAGAGCCGCCGAGGCCTGCCCACGCGTTCGTATATCGATGTCGAGCTGCTCACCGGCCGCAAACACCAGATCCGCGTGCATCTGGCGAGCGAGCGTCATCCCCTGGTGGGCGACGAGCTCTACGGCACGCCGCGTCCCTGCGGCCTGATGCTCCATGCCCACAGCGTGTCCTTTACGCATCCCGTAACCGGCGAGCACATCCACATCGAAGCCCCCTGCCCCTGGGAGCCCTAAACCACCACAATGGGGACAGGCACCTTTGTGGTGGTTTTGCCGCAATGGCTCAGCCGCGGTCCCAAAACGTCTCGATCCGTAACAGTTAGAACCCTTTTTCCGGTCTATCTGTTACAGATCGAGACATTCGAATCCCCCTTAAGGGAAAATCTCAATCTGTAACAATAACTCGGCAAAATCGGTCCCAGCTGTTACAGATTGAGACAAAGGGGCGGCGCGGTTCGAAAGTATCTCAATCTGTAACATCTAACCCACTTTTAACGGTCTAGTTGTTACAGACTTAGACAAAACCGGCTGACAACGAAAGTGGCAACGCCCGTAATGGACGTTGCCACTTTTCTATTGAGAAAACTACTCGGTTTTCGTTGCTTACCACCACAATGGGGACAGGCACCTTTGTGGCGGCTTTGGCCTTGTCCTGTCCCCTGTCGCTAGACCGTGATGACGTTATCCATCGCCCGATACTTGGCGGGGACCTCACCTGCGGTAATAATCGTTGCGTCGCGGAAGTCCGCGAACTTAACGGGCGCCACCATGCCAAATTTACTGGCGTCCGAGATTACGAAGCGTTTGGCGGTATGGCGCATCGAGATACGCTTGACCTGCGCTTCCTCGATATCCGGTGTGGTGAGACCTTGCTCGGCGGCGATACCATTGGAACCCCAAAAGCCGCAGTTGAAGTTATAGCGGTCCAGAGTTGCCAAGGCATCGGGACCGACGAGCGCCTCGGTCTCGGGCTTGAGCTCGCCGCCCAGCACCACGGTGCGCATGCCGCGCAGAGCGAGGTGCTGAGCATGGAGCACAGAATCGGTCACATAGGTGACGCCCTCAAGGCGCGGAAGATGCTCGATGAGCCTAAGCGTCGTCGAACCTGAATCGATGTACACAAAGCCCTCGGGCTCCACAAGCGCCGCCGCACGGGCGCAGATGCGCTCCTTGTCATCGTTATGGAGATCACTGCGCTCGCTGATCGTCAGGTCGCGCGTCACGTGCGCACGCTCCAGACTCGTCGCGCCTCCGTGCACCTTGGCGATACGGTGTGCACGGTCGAGCGCCTGCAGGTCGCGCCGAATGGTAGACGCCGTCACGCCCAGGGCTTCAGCAAGCTCCGGCACGGTAACCGAGCCGGCCTGCTGCACCATCGTCACGATCGCGTTGAGCCTATCTTCCGCAAGCATCGCTTACTCCTCCTCGGGGTACACGACTCCCCAGTCGGCGCGGAGCTTGGTCATCAGCTCCATAACATCAGAAGCATAGCCCAGAAGCTCGCGCTTCGAATCATCGCCGGCAACGGCCTTCTCCAGGTCGGCCATCTCGTAGCACAGAGCGTATGCCTCGGTGCCAGCGTGGACCTCCTCACGGTGACCGTCTGCAGTCCACACAATGGTCGCATGGTCGGCACGCGGATACTCGTTGACCTCGATATAGCACTTATCGAAGCTGATGACCGAGCGCTTGGGCTGCTTGGAGTGGAGCGTAAGGCTCACAACGCCCAGCTGCTGCTCAGCATTACGGCAGACAATGCCACCCGCGACGTCAACGCCAGTCTCGCAGGTATTGCCCAGAGACACGACCTCGGCTGGCTGGCTGGCCATAAACAGGCGCATGACGGACAGGGCATACACACCAATGTCGAGCATGGCGCCGCCGGCAAGACTGCGATTGTAGAAGCGGTTGGTCAGGTCGCCGTACTCCTTATAGCTGCCAAAGTTGAGCTGGGCGAGGTTCATGCGGCCAAAGTCGCCCGCATCCATGCGACGGCGCAGCTCCTGATACAACGGCATGTGGAGCACCGTGGTGGCATCCATAAGGACCACGTTGTGCTCGTCGGCGATGGCACGGGCCTCGTCGAGCTCGGCAGAGTTGAGGGTAATGGCCTTCTCGCAGAGCACGTGCTTGCCGGCAGCCAGCGCGGCACGCAGATAGGTGATATGCGTGTTGTGCGGCGTGGTGATATAGACGGCGTCGATGTCCGGATCGGCGTAGAGGTCCTCAACCGTCTCGTACACCTTTTCGACGCCATACTGCTCGGCAAAAGCCTGGGCCTTGGACAGCGTACGGTTGGCGACACCCGCGAGCTTGCGACCGGCCAGAGCGAGGGACTGGGCCATTTGGTTGGCGATAACGCCGCACCCGATCACGGCCCAGCGGAGCTCGGGGGTCGTAAAGATATCATCGGGGAACGGCTGATCCTGGACCGAGGCAAACGCCGCCTTTGCGGCTGCCGCGGAGTCGAGTGGAACCTGCGTGGAATCTGCCATGAGTGCCTCCTGAGTCATCGAAAGTTCTTCATTTCCAACAGCCTTATATTCGCACAAATACGCGCGAATTTGCTCGTATTTGCGTGTCTATTTGCTTTTCAGTCACTATTTAGCCATAGTTTGCACATGTTTGCGCGGTTATGCGCATTATCGCGCAAGACTCTGCGCGTAAATGCGCATGCGACGATCCTTGTGAGACATAAAGAGGCGGCACACCAAAGCCCTAAAAGAGAGAGCGGGCTGTATTACTCAACCCCTCTGAGAAGGCATCAGGTATCAATGAACCGCCCTGAACTACCGGCACATAGGGACCCAGCTGCCGGCACCTGAAGGGACTGTCCCCATGTGACGCTTTAGTGGCAAGGCTGTCCCCGTCAACTAGCCGTTTAAGAACGTCCCCAACGACTGCTCATTTAAGTCTGTCCCCAATGAGTAGAAGCCATCGAGTAGGGATAGAAAAAGGCCCGGGTGCCGTGGGGGCATCCGGGCCTTAGCTAGCAACTTGATGTTGCGGGCAGCTTAGAACTTGTGGCCGCACTTCTTGCAGACGCGCAGCTTGTTCTTGCCGTCCTTCTCGTGACCGACGCGGGTAACCTTACCGCACTCGGGGCAGACGAGATTGACGTTGGAGGCGTCGATAGGAGCCTCCTGCGAAACGATGCCGCCCTGCTGGTTGGCAGCGTTGGGCTTGACGGCCTTCTTGACGACCGAAACGCCCTCGACAACGACCTTGTTCTCGGCGGGGAGAGCACGCAGGACAACGCCCTGCTTGCCGCGATCCTTACCAGAGAGAACCTGGACCTTATCGCCCTTCTTGATATACATATATCTCCCCTAACTACAGGGTCTCGGGAGCGAGCGAGACGATCTTCATGTACTTCTTGTCACGAAGCTCGCGAGCGACGGGCCCGAAGATACGGGTGCCGACGGGCGAACCATCGTTGTTGATGACAACGCAGGCGTTCTCATCAAAGCGAATGTAGGAGCCATCCTTGCGGCGGATCTCCTTAACGGTGCGAACGACGACGCAACGGACAACGTCCTTCTTCTTGACGTTGGCGCCAGGGGTAGCCTCCTGGACAGCACCGATGAACACATCGCCGATGCCTGCATAACGACGCTTGGAACCGCCAAGCACCTTGATGCAGCGAATCTTGCGAGCGCCGGAGTTGTCGGCGACGTTCAGCATGGTTTGCATCTGAATCATGGTAGATGTTCCTCCGAACTAAGAACCGAAGAGAGGTGCGCTGCCTTTATACGGCCTGTGGTATGCAAGCCAGGCATACGCACATCTTCGGAAACGTACAAGTCGTAAGAGCGACTGCTTATTTAGCGCGCTCGACGACCTCGATGAGGCGCCAACGCTTCATCTTGGACATAGGACGGGTCTCCATAACGCGGACGGTGTCGCCCACGCCAGCCGTGCACTCCTCGTCGTGAGCGTGCAGCTTCTTGGAGCTGGTCATCATCTTGCCGTACTTGGGGTGACGCTTGCGCTCGGTGATGGTGACAACAATGGTCTTGGCACCGGAGACGGAGGTAACGACACCCGTACGGACCTTACGCGAGTTACGCGAATCAGTCATGTTCTCTCCTTAGGTCCTACTCGGCGACAGCGGACTTCTCCGCTGCGATCTCACGGGCGCGCTGCTCCGTGAGGACGCGAGCGATGTCCTTCTTCACGGTGTTGACGCGAGCGGTGTTGTCCAGCTGGCTGGTGGCCATCTGGAAACGAAGGTTAAAGAGCTCGGCGCGCATTTCCTTCAGCTTCTCAACGAGCTGAGCGTCCGAGAGCTCACGAATCTCTGCGGGCTTCATTAGTTCTCCTCCTTGGCGGCGGCGGCGTCCTCAGCAGCCCACTTGGCCTCGAGAGCGGCCTCCTCAGCCATCTCCTTCTCGATGCGCTGCTCGGCGTTCTTGGCAGCAACAATCTTGGTCTTGATGGGGAGCTTATGCTGCGCAAGACGCAGAGCCTCGCGAGCGACCTCCTCGGGAACACCCTTGACCTCGAACATGATGCGGCCGGGCTTGACGACGGCCACCCACTCCTCGGGGTTACCCTTACCAGAACCCATGCGAGTCTCGGCAGGCTTCTTGGTGATGGGCTTATCGGGGAAGATCGTGATGTACACACGACCGCCACGCTTCATGTAGCGGGTCATGGCAATACGAGCGGCCTCGATCTGACGGTTGGTGATCCAATGGGCCTCGAGAGCCTGGATACCAAACTCGCCGAAATGCAGCTCGGTATTACCCTTGGCCTGGCCCTTCATGGAGCCACGCTGCACCTTGCGGTGAAGAATACGCTTAGGGGCAAGCACTACTGACCCCTCCTCTCGGAGTTACGACGACGAGGACGGGAAGAGCCCTCGAGTGCAGGGTTGGGAACAGGCTGGCCCGGGAGCTTCTCGCCCAGGTAGATCCAGACCTTCACGCCGCAAGCGCCCATGGTGGTGCTGGCGACAGCCGTGCCGTAGTCGATCTTGGCACGGAGGGTGTGCAGAGGCACGCGACCCTCGCGGTACCACTCACGACGGCCCATCTCGGCACCGCCGAGACGACCGGAGCACTGGATACGGATGCCCTTAGCGCCGGCCTTGCGGGCGGACTGGACAGCCTTGCGCATAGCGCGACGGAAGGCAACGCGGCCCTCGAGCTGCTCAGCAATGGACTGAGCAACGAGGTTGGCGTCGAGCTCGGGGCGCTTGATCTCGACAACGTCGACGGAGAGCTGGCCCTTGGAGACGCCAGCGACCTTCTCGAGCTCGGTGCGGAGGGTATCGATCTCGGCACCCTTCTTACCGATGACAACGCCGGGGCGAGCGGTGAGGATGATGACCTTCACCTTGTCGCCAGCGCGCTCGATCTCGACGCGGGAGACAGCTGCGCGGGAAAGACGCTTCTCGAGGTACTTGCGGATCTCGAGATCGTTACCGAGGGTCTTAGCGTAATCCTTCTCTGCGAACCAGCGGGAGCGCCAGTTCTCGGTGATGCCAAGACGGAAGCCGGTGGGGTAGACTTTCTGACCCATACAGCTTTACGCCTCCTTTCGAGGAGCAACGACGACGGTGATGTGGGAAGTACGCTTCAGAATGCGAGAAGCGGAACCCTTGGCGCGGGGACGGATGCGCTTAAGCGTCGGACCCTCGTCAACATAGGCAGCGGCGACAACCAGGTTGTCGGCACGCAGACCGTTGTTGTTCTCGGCGTTCGCAACGGCGGAACGGAGAACCTTCTCGACATCCACGGCGACGGCGCGGTCGCAGAAGTGGAGGATGTCGAAGGCCTGAGCGACAGGCTTGCGGCGGATCAGATCGACCACCAGGCGGGCCTTGCTGGGGGAAACACGCACGTACTTAGCGACGGCGCGAACCTCGGTGGCCTCAGTTTCAATAGACTTAGTTGCCATTTACGGTTAACCCCCTATTTGGCCTTGTGGCCACGGAACGTACGAGTCGGCGCGAACTCGCCGAGCTTGTGACCAACCATGGACTCGGTAACATACACGGGCACATGCTTGCGGCCGTCGTGGACGGCGATGGTGTGACCAACCATCTCGGGGAAGATGGTGGACGCGCGGGACCAAGTCTTCACGACGTCCTTCTTGCCAGCCTCGTTCATCGCGGTGATACGCGAGAGAAGGCGAGTCTCCACGAACGGGCCCTTTTTGAGACTTCTGCTCATAAGTGCTTTCTCCTAAAACTCGGTATCCGAAATTACTTCTTACGGCGACGAATGATGTGCTGGTTCGAGACCTTCTTCTTCTTGCGCGTACGAAGGCCCTTCGTCGGCTTACCCCAGGGGGTAACAGAGGGACGACCAGAGGTGTGGTTCTTGCCCTCGCCACCGCCGTGCGGGTGGTCGACAGGGTTCATGACGGTACCGCGGACGGTCGGGCGCACGTTCATGTGACGCTTACGGCCGGCCTTGCCGATGACGATGTTGGAGTGATCGGCGTTGCCGACCTCACCGACGGTGGCGCGGCAGGTAACGAGGATGCGGCGCATCTCGGAGGAAGGCATACGGACGATAGCGTACTTGCCCTCCTTACCCATCAGCTGGCAGGAGTTACCGGCGGAACGGGCGATAGCAGCGCCCTTGCCCGGCTGGAACTCGACGGCGTGGATGAGCGTACCGACGGGGATGTCGGCGAGGGGCAGAGCGTTGCCCGGCTTGATGTCGGCGTCAGAACCGGACATGATGGTCTGACCGACCTCGAGGCCCTTGGGGGCCAGGATGTAGCGCTTCTCACCGTCAGCGTAGTGCAGCAGAGCGATGCGAGCGGAACGGTTCGGATCGTACTCGATCGTGGCAACCTTGGCGGGCACGCCGTCCTTGTTGCGCTTGAAGTCGATCACGCGGTAACGACGCTTCACGCCGCCGCCCTGGTGGCGGGTGGTGATGCGGCCGTTGTTGTTACGACCGGCCTTCTTGGGCAGGGGCTCGAGAAGAGACTTCTCGGGCTTGGTGCAGGTAATCTCGGAGAAGTCGGAGATCGTCTGCCAACGCCTACCAGCGGAGGTCGGCTTAAGGTGCTTTACAGCCATTACAATCCCTTTCAATAGGAATCCGTTAGCCATCGCAGACAGGGATTCGAGGTTCTGCCTCGGGTGCGATGACACCGGACGTATACACGGTTCCGGGCGTGTCCATTTTATACGCCCAAAACCTTGAGCTCCCGCCTCCCCTATTTGGGAGGCATGAGCTCACTCAACAGCAGCGAGTCTTAGGCCTGGTTGCCAAAGACCTCGATGGTGTCGCCCTCGGCCAGCGTGACGATGGCCTTCTTCCAAGAACGGGTCTTGCCGGCGACATAGCGCACGCGCTTGGTCTTGGGCTTGACCGTCAGGGTGTTCACGCGAACGACCTTGACGCCGAAGATCTCCTCGACGGCGTCCTTGATCTGATACTTGTTAGCATCCTTGGCGACCTCGAACGTGTACTTGTTCAGCTCCATGCCGGAGAAGGAACGCTCGGACACGATCGGACGGATGATGATCTCGTGGGCGGTCATTTATGCAAGCACCTCCCCGAAGTGAGCGGCGATGTCGGCGGGCATCAGCACAGCGTTGTTGTTGACGAGATCGTAGGTGTTGGCCTCGTCAGCGGTGATGATGAACGTCTTGGGAATGTTGCGGAACGACAGGTAGGCGTTGACGTCCTCATCGCGAACGATGATGGTCAGACGCTTGCCCTCAAGACCGAGAGCCTTGAGCATGGCGACGGCAGCCTTGGTGGAAGGCTTCTCGAAGCCGTAGTCGTCGACGAGCACGAGCTCGCCATCGGCCAGCTTGGCGGACAGCGCGGAGCGCATAGCCAGCTTGACCTCCTTGTTGTTCATACGCTTAGCGTAGGAACGGGGCTTGGGGGCGAAGACAACGCCACCGTGACGCCACTGGGCAGCACGGATGGAACCCTGACGGGCACGGCCGGTGCCCTTCTGACGCCAAGGCTTCTTGCCGCCACCGGAAACCTCAGAGCGGCCCTTAGCGGACTGGGTGCCCTGACGCCAAGAGGCCATCTGGCACTTGACGATGTGGTGCATAACGTGGATGTTCGGCTCGATGCCGTACACCTCAGCGGCGAGCTCGGCCTCGGCGACCTTCTTGCCCTCGCTGTTCTTTACTTCAAACTTTGCCATTTAAGTGTTCTCCTTGGTATGACGCTGGGCTAAATGGGCTGGGCCCTTAGGCCATACGGATGGCGACGAGACCATTCTTGGCACCCGGGACAGCGCCCTTGACCAAGATGAGGTTCTGCTCGGCATCGATGCGGACAACGGAAAGGTTCTTGACGGTAACGCGCTCGTTACCCATGTGACCGGCCATCTTGACGCCCTTGAGGACGCGCGCAGGATAGGCGCACTGACCGATAGAACCGGGGTGACGCTGGAAGTGAGAACCATGCGTCATAGGACCGCGGCGCTGACCCCAGCGCTTGATGCGACCCTGGAAGCCCTTACCCTTGGAGGTACCGATGACGTCGACCTTCTCGACATCAGCGAAATCAGCGACGGTGACGACCTCGCCGACCTTGTGCTCCTCGCCGTTCTCGACGCGGACCTCACGAAGGAAACGGACAGGCTCGACGCCAGCCTTAGCGAAGTGACCAGCCATGGGCTTGTTCACGTTCTTGGCCTTGATGTCGCCGAAACCGATCTGGACGGCGTCATAGCCGTCGGTTGCCTGAGTTTTAACCTGCGAGACAGCGCAGGGGCCAGCCTGGATGACCGTGACGGGAACGACGTTGTCGTCCTCGTCCCAAACCTGGGTCATGCCAATCTTGCGGCCGAGAATCATGCTGATCAAGATATGATCCCAACTCTCGCGTGGTCTTGGGACAATGCGTACACCACCGAGCGTACGCCCCTAGAGGACCACTACTTACACGACGTGCTCCCCAGCCTTGTATTGCGTCCGGACTACCTGACAACCCTATTAAGCAGGCATTTTGTCCAGCCAGAATACTCCCCTGGTTTCACACAGCTGTTTAGTATACACGGCTGCGGGCGTATCCATCGAGATTCATATTTCACTCACATTGTTTACGCAGGTAAAGTGCGTGGCACGTTCCCAGTGTGCGGCGGAGGGGGCGGGCCTGAGACATATTAAGGTTGCTGCTCTACAGTCCTGCTCACGACGGAGAGCACATTAAGTGCTCTCCTGTTCGTGCGGAACTCGCGACAACCTTAATATGTCTCAGGCCCGCCCCCCTCCGCCGCACACTGGGAACGCCACGTTGATGTCTGCTAAACCTTGCTCGCTCAGGCTAATGACTTTGTTGGGGGTCCACTATTTGCTGGAGGGTGAACTTGCATTGCATTGGCTCGCCTTCTGCTTGTGGCTTTGCCTCTTCGAAATCGAAGATCATGATGGCGCAGTTGGGGAGTTTTGCTGGGAGTTCGAAGCCCTCTGGAGCTGCAGCTTTGATGAATTGGCGGCTGGCGCTGCCGTGGCTTACTGCTAGGAGGGTTTCGATGCCCTCGGCGCTCATGAGATTGGTGAGGGTGTCTACCATGCGCTCTTGCAGTGCCTGGCTTCCTTCTCCTCCGTAAGGGACCAAGTCCTCGCCGGGTTCCCAGACGTCGGTGGGCAGAGCGTCGTGGGGGCCTTCTTCGAAGGTGCCGTAGCAGCGCTCGATGATGCCTTCGCAGGACTCGACTGCTGCGTCCGGGCCGAGGAGCTCGCATGCAACGAGACTAGCGGTGTCCATGGCTCGACCCAAAGGCGACGAGACCACTTTGTCGGGGACAACGTCGTGGGCCTTGAGCCATGCGGCTGCCATTCCCGCTTGTTTGCGGCCAAGGTCGGTCAGCGACGAATCGCAGCGGCCCTGGACCAGCTTCTTGACGTTGAACTCCGTCTGGCCGTGGCGGAGCAGGTACAGCCTCTTCATATTTTCCCCTTCTGTATAACTTGCTTTGCCGGCACAGCCCTACTCGTGGGTATGGCCTACGTAGTCTTCATCGATCGTGATCTTGGCAATCGACTTGGGGTATTCCGACTCGACCCGTTGTGCCAGCGCGTGCTTTAGGTCCTCGGCACTCATTTGCAGATCCGAGGGGCGCACGCAGTCGAAAATCACATTGGTGTGCGTAGGACCCGGCACACAGCGCAGGTCATGAATCGAGAGGCGGCTATCGATCTGTTGGGCCATGGCGTTAATGCGTAAACGCATGCTCGCCACCTTGGGATCGTCGGTCACGATGGGATCGTAATGGAGCGTGACGATCATACCGTCTTCGTTCCTAAACGCCTGCTCGATGTTATCGAGCGTGTCGTGACTTTCTAGCGGGCTGGCCTCGGCTGCCATCTCGGCGTGTGCGCTTGCGAACTTCCTGCCCGGGCCGTAGTCGTGAACCATCAAATCGTGAACGCCCAAAACGCCGGGATAGCTCATGATCTTGTCTCGAATGTGCTCGACGAGCTTAGGATCGGGCGTCTGACCCAAAAGCGGGCTCACCGTATCCTGGATGAGTTCAAAACCGCTCCAGCCAATATAGGCGCCAACGGCAAGGCCGACCCATGCGTCAAGATTGATGTGCGTCACCTGCGAAACAATTGCGCACGCTAGCACGGCGCCTGTGGCAAGGACATCGTTCTTGGAATCCTGCGCGGTCGCATGCAGCGTCTCGGACTCAATGCGATCGCCGAGCTTTTGGTTGAGGGCCGCCATCCAGAGCTTTACGACCATCGAAAGCGCCAGAACTGCCACCAGGGCAAGCGAGAACTCGACAGGTTCGGGGTGGATGACGCGCTCAACCGAGGACTTCACCAGCTCAACGCCAATCAGCAGCACGAGCGCCGCCACGACCAATCCCGAGAGATACTCATAGCGACCGTGGCCGTAAGGATGCTCGGGGTCGGCCGGCTTGCTCGCCAGCTTAAAGCCCAGCACGCTCACGATATTCGAACTGGCATCGGACAGGTTGTTCATGGCATCCGCCACGATCGAAACCGATCCCGACAGCACGCCAATTGCGCCCTTCGCAGCACAAAGCGCAACATTGGCGACAATACACACCATGCCCGCTAACGTGCCCACACGCGCACGATCGCCCTGCGCGCGCTTAACTATCCACTCGACCATCTGCATCCGCCCCCACGGTACTACCTATATATCTATTGCTCAAACGGATTGTAGTGTAGCCACTTTGTCCTCAAGATACAAAAGGCCGCAGCCCACACGAGCCACGGCCTTGGAACACAACAAAGGGATCGTCCTTTTGTCGCACAGGTTTATGCGCTTACTTCAGCAGCGCTCGCCACTGTTTCGGGCGAATCGGCTCCGTCCCCCGTCGCCTGTCCCTTCGTCGGCACCACGCCAAAGCAGTAGCTCAGCGCCGCAGACGC
This sequence comes from uncultured Collinsella sp., assembly GCA_900541785.1. Lineage (GTDB taxonomy): Bacteria > Actinomycetota > Coriobacteriia > Coriobacteriales > Coriobacteriaceae > Collinsella. The sequence continues at coordinate 17,014 of UQKY01000013.1, read as the reverse complement.
CGCAAATGCTGTGCCGCCGGCAACGCAGCACCACAGCAGGTTCGAGATGCCGCCCGTGGCAAAGCCAATGACCATGAGGACATTCGTCATGCCGATGGTATAGGCCGTAACGTGGCCCACGGCCGCAACAAGGCCTCCGACGGCGCCGCCAATGGCCATGCACGTCAGGCACCTGCCATATTTAAAGCCGCAACCGTACAGCGCCGGCTCGCTTACGCCGCCAAGCACGCCCGAGATCGAATAACCCAGCATGAGTGTCTTCTCATCCTTATCCGCAACGCGGAGCGACGCGCCAAAGGGCATGCCCCAAACGGCGAACGTCGCCATCGTCGCAGCGATCAGAATGCACGAATCCGTTCCCACACTCATAAACTGCGCGTAGGCAAGCGATAGGACAACGTTGCTGACGCCCGCGATCTTTAGGAACTCCCAACCCGCGGCAAGCCCCATGAGCGTGAGCAGCGACACGATGCCACCGGAATTGCCAAGCATAAACATAAGCTGGCCCAGCAACATTCCCAGATAGCTGCCCGCCGGCGCCGTGATACACAGGGATACCGGAACCATGACGAGCATGGTTGCAAACGGAACGAACGAAAACGCCACGGCCTGGGGGATAACGCGCTTAAAGAAACACTCCACTCGCCATAGCACGGGCACCGAGATGAGAACCGGAATAACGGTCGTCGTGTAATCGTTGACCGGCGCGGGAAGCAGGCCATACACGGAAGTCATCGATGCCCCCGTCGTCGGTGCGGCATCGACGAGCTTAAGCAGATCGGGCGCAATCAATACGCCGCCCAGCATCATGCCCAGCTGCTCCGAGCAACCGAGCTGGCGGGCGGCCGCCCAACCAAGATAAACGGGCAAAAAGTAGTAGCCGGCGTTATAGAGCCAACTGTAGAACAGGCGATAGATTTCGGAATCGGCAGACCACAGGCCCAGCATGCCTTCGCCCATAATGACGGCGACGGTGCGGAACAACGCCGCGCAGACAATAAACGGCAGCGCCGACATCATGCTTTTGGACAGATAGTCCACCACGGCCATGGCGTTTGCCCTTACCGTCGCCAAGGTCGATTGAATAACTTGTGACACAGGAACCCTTTCCCAATGTGACATGCGGACTGTCCCCTAGTCACATCGTGCGGTACTGACCGATTGCGCGGTACTTTTCGTAGCGGAGGTTTGTGAGGGTCGCGTCGTCGAGCCGCCCAAGTGTATCGAAGGCATCAAATGCCGAGGACATGACGGCACCGGCGATCTCCTCATGCGACAGGCCCCTATCGTCGACAATGCCGTCGATGATGCCGAGCCCCAACAGATCGGGGGCCGTGAGCTTAAGCGCCTCGGCGGCCTCATTCGCGCGCTCGGTATCCTTCCACAGGATCGACGCACAGGCCTCGGGGCTCACGACCGAATAGGCCGAGCTCGAGAGCATCAGGATGCGGTCGGCCACGGACAGCGCCAGCGCGCCACCAGAGCCGCCCTCGCCTGTCACCACCGAGACAATCGGTGTCTTAAGGCCGCTCATCTCCATGAGATTCTGGGCAATCGCCTCGCCCTGACCACGCTCCTCGGCACCGATGCCGCAAAACGCGCCCGAAGTATCGACCAGGCACAGAACCGGTCGACCAAACTTTTCGGCCTGACGCATAAGGCGACGCGCTTTGCGGTAGCCCTCGGGATGTGCCATGCCAAAGTTGCGGCGCATACGCTCTTTGGTCGTGGTGCCGCGCTCGATGGCGATGACCGTTACGGGGCGTCCGTCTTTCCAGCCAATGCCAGCCACCACAGCGGCGTCGTCGCCAAAGTAACGGTCGCCGTGCAGCTCCACAAACCCATCCAGGCCCAGCAAGATCATCTCGCCTGCCGTGGCGCGATCTGCCGAGCGGGTCTGCTTGACAATCTCGAGCGCGGTTTTTGGTGCCGCCGAGCGCTTAAACAAGTGTCCCAGCTTTTTGCCGCGACGACCCGTATGCACGATCTCATGCGGTGCCCCCAGGCTGGGCGCATGCCCTTCGTGCAGCGCCAACAGCTCGCCTACCGTGAGCGCAATCTCGCCGCGCGGAACAACGGCATCGCAAAAGCCGTGCTCCAGCAAAAACTCGGAGCGCTGGAATCCCTTGGGCAGGCGCTTGTGCATGTTCTGCTCGATCACGCGCGGGCCGGCAAATGCCGTCAGGGCATCGGGCTCGGCCAGGATAATGTCGCCCTCCATGGCAAAGCTCGCGGTTACACCTCCGGTCGTGGGATCGGTGAGCACCGTGATATACAGGCCGCCCGCCTCGCTGTGGCGCCTAACCGCCGCAGAAATCTTGGCCATCTGCATAAGCGATGTCACGCCCTCTTGCATGCGCGCACCGCCCGAAACGGTAAAGCCGACGACCGGCAATCCCAGCTCGGTCGCACGCTCAAATGTGCGACAGATCTTCTCGCCCACCACGGAGCCCATCGAGCCCATCATAAAGATGGCATCCATAAAGAAGAGCGCGGTATCGCAACCGCAGATTTTGCCCCTGCCGCACACAACGGCATCGCGCTCGCCCGAACGCTCGCTCACGCTCTTGAGCTTGTCGGCATAGCCGGGAAACGAGAGGAAATCCTCCGACGCCAGATTAGCATCCCATTCCTCAAACGTGCCCTCGTCGACCGTCATGCGCATGCGCGCGCGACCGCTCACGCGAAAGTGTTTGCCGCAACGAGGGCAGACCTCGAGGTTGTCGTGCAGGCGTGCCTCATCGATTACGCGGCGGCACTCCGGGCACTTGATAAACACGTGGCGCGCGGGAAACTCGGCGCACGACTCGGTCATCGGCCCCTCGAGGACGTTGACCGTCTTCGCTTTTCTATTCATCAGCATAGAGATGCCCCATCAGATCGGTGTGATACATGCCCGACAAGAACTCGTCGTTTGCCAGCACGTCGAGCTGAAGCTCGCTGTTTTCGCTCACGCCCTCAATCACGAGCTCGCCCAGGGCCGAGCGCATCTTGCGAATGGCGCCGTCGCGCGTGGGCGCACACACGATGAGCTTGCCGAGCATGGAATCGTAGTACGGCGGGACTTTCGCGCCGGTAAACATGGCGGAATCCCAGCGCACGCGCGGACCACCCGGCACACGCAACGCGGTGATCGTTCCGCATGACGGCAGAAAGTCCGGCGTTTCGGCATTGATGCGGCACTCCATGGCGTGGTTGCGGACCGGCATGTCCTCCTGCTCAAAGGGCAGAGGCTGGCCGGCTGCCACGCGCAGCTGCCACTTGACCAAGTCGGTATCGGTCACAAACTCCGTAACCGGATGCTCCACCTGCAAGCGCGTGTTCATTTCCATAAAGTAGAAATTGCCGTCGTCCGAATACAGGAACTCGATAGTACCGGCTCCTTCGTAGCCGACGGCACGAGCCAGGTCGCGCGCGGCTTTGTGCATGCGAGCACGAATGTCATCGTGTCCGTCGAGGCATGGCGCGGGGCTCTCCTCGATCAGCTTTTGGTTGCGGCGCTGCACCGAGCACTCGCGCTCGCCGAGCGAAAACACATGGCCCTGCTTATCGGCCATAATCTGCACCTCAACATGGTGCGCCGGCGCGACGAACTTCTCCATGTAGCACTCGCCGTCGCCAAAAACGGCCTCGCCCTCGGCACGCGCCTCGATAAACGCCTTTGCCGCATCTTCCACGCGCTCGACCTTGCGAATGCCGCGGCCGCCACCGCCGGCACGCGCCTTAATAAGCACGGGGCAGCCAATGCGCTCGGCCTCGGCCGTCGCCTCCTCGGGACTTTTGAGCAGATCGCAACCCGGCACGATGGGCACGCCCGCCGCAGCAGCCGTTCGACGTGCGGCGTCCTTGTCGCCCATGCTGTCGATCACCTCGGCCGAAGGACCGACAAACGCCAGGCCATACTTGTCGCAGTCACGCACGAAGCTCGCCTTCTCGGAGAAAAAGCCATAGCCGGGATGAATTGCCTTAGCTCCTGACTTTACGGCACAGGTGAGCACGGCATCGTCGTTGAGGTAGCTCTCGGCAAGACGCGGTCCGCCGATGCAATACGCCTCGTCGGCAAGCTGCACGTGCAACGCGTCCGCATCGGCCGTGGAGTAGACGGCGACGGTCTTGATGCCCATATCGCGGCACGCGCGGATAACACGGACCGCGACTTCGCCGCGGTTGGCGATGAGCACTTTGTCGAACATGAAAACTTCCCTACTTTTCGTGCATGAGTGCAAAAGACATATCGGCGCGGCAGCAAACCTCACCGTTAACGCTCGCAGTACCTGTCGCAAATCGGAACGGCCCGCGCGCACGCGTGATGGAGCACACCAGATCCACCGTGTCGCCCGGGCGCACCGAACGCTTAAAGCGCACCTTGTCCAGACTCGTGTAGAACGGCGTCGCGCCGCGCGCCTCCTCATCGCCCATCAGCAGCACGCAGCAGTTCTGGGCGAGCATCTCGCACTGAATCACGCCGGGGACGACCGGGTTTTCCGGAAAATGCCCCTGCAAAAAGTACTCGTCGCCCGTAATCGTGATCTTGCCGTGGGCCTCGTCGCCCACCAGCTCGGCTTCGTCGAGCAAAAGCATCGGCTCGCGATGCGGCAACAGTTCTTTAAGCTCTTCTTTGTTCATGGATATCACCTATCCGATCCTCATGAGGCAGCTGCCAAACTCCACGAGGTCGCCGTCGGCCACGCAGATCTCGAGCACCTCGCCGTCTGCCTCGGCCGTCACCTCGTTGAGAACCTTCATGGCCTCGATGATGCAGAGGGTCTCGCCGGCCTTGACCTTGGAGCCCACGTGCACAAACGGTTCGTCGCCCGGCGCCGGGGCAGCATAGAAAACGCCGACCATGGGAGCGGTCACCTCGGTGCCCTTAGGCTCCGACACGGCGGTAGGTGTCTGCGCGGCGGGTTCCGGTGCGGTGGCAGGCATGGCGACAGGAGCCACCGCCGGAGCAGTCACGGCACCCGGCATAGGCATGGGCACGGCAACCGGCTGCGCGGCACTCGCGCGCTCGAGCTCGACCGCGGTGCCATCGGGCTCCTCAACACGCACGCGCGTGAGGCCGCGGTCCTCCATCACATCGGCTATCTCGGCAAGTCTTTTGGAATCCATGCTCTAGCTCCTCGTATATCTACGCAGCGCGATGGCGGCGTTGTGCCCGCCAAAGCCCAGGTTGGTCGAAAGCGCCCAGGTAAGATCGGCGCGAACCGCGCGATTGGGCGTGTAGTCAAGATCGCAGGCGGGATCGGGCGTGTGGTAGTTAATGGTCGGAGGCACCACGCCCTGCTCGAGCGCCATGGCACAGGCCATGACCTCGATGGCACCCGTGGCACCGATCATGTGGCCGGTCATCGACTTGGTCGACGAGACGTGCGCGGCGCGCGCCGCGTCCTCGCCGAGCGCTCGCTTGATGCCCGCCGTCTCGGACGAATCGTTGAGCTTGGTCGAGGTGCCGTGAGCGTTGATGTAGAGGCCCTCGGAAGGCTTGACGTCGCCCTCGGCAACCGCCAGCGATATCGCGCGGGCAATGCCGGCAGCCTCGGGATCGGGGCTCGTGATGTGATAGGCATCATCGGTGTTGCCGTAGCCCACGACCTCGGCATAAATGTGCGCACCGCGCGCCTGCGCATGCTCCATGCTCTCGAGAACCAGCACGCAGGCGCCCTCGCCCATCACAAAGCCGTCGCGGTCTGCATCGAACGGGCGGCAAGCCGTCGACGGGTCAGGATTAGTGGTGAGAGCACGGCAGGATGTAAAGCCCGCAACGGCATCGGGGATGACTGCGGCCTCGGCACCGCCGGCGAGAATCGCATCGGCATAGCCATGCTTGATGGCGCGGAACGCCTCGCCCACGGCATGGGCCGAGGTCGCGCAGGCGGTCACCACGGGCAAGGTCGGGCCCTTTGCCTTATGGCGGATTGCGATATTGCCCGAAGCCATATTGGGGATCATCATCGCGATCATATAGGGCGATGCGCGGCGGGGCCCACGGTCAGCAATCGTGTGGACGTTGTCGACGAGTGTCTGCATGCCGCCCACGCCCGAACCCACGTAGACGCCCAGGCGCTCGCGATCGATGGCGCCCTCGACATCAAAGCCCGCATCGTGCATGGCCTCGTCCGACGCTGCCAGGGCAAACTGAACGCAGGGGTCCAGGTGCTTGGCGTCACGCTTGCCAAAGTACTCGTTGCCGTCAAAACCCTTGACCTCGGCCGCCACCTTAACGGCAAACGCATCGGTATCGAAGTGCGTGATCGGGCCGATGCCGCACGTGCCGGCGCACATGGCCGCCCAGGTAGCAAGCGCCGTGTTACCGAGCGGCGATACGGCACCGATACCGGTGATTGCAACTCTCTGTTCCATCATGGTCTCCTCATTCAAGCCGTTGTTCGGCCCTGGTTTCTACATCGCCATTCCGCCGTCGACGCGCACGACCTCGCCCGTAATGTAGGCAGCCGCATCACTCGCCAAAAAGCGCACCACGCCGGCCACTTCCTCGGGGTGCGCCATGCGCTTTAGGGGAATCTGCCCCTCGCACGCCGCACGCACCTTATCCGATAGCTTTGCCGTCATATCGGTCTCGACAAACCCGGGTGCGACAGCGTTCACTCGTACGCCGCGGGGCGCAAGCTCGCGCGCCACCGCCTTGGTCAGGCCGATCACGCCCGCCTTGGAGGCGGCGTAGTTGGCCTGCCCGGCATTGCCCATCAGGCCCACAACCGAGCTCATGTTGATGACGCAGCCGCCGCGCTGACGCATAAAGGTCTTGGTGAGCGCGCGCGTCGTATTGAACGTGCCCTTGAGATTGACATCGAGCACGCGATCGAAGGCGTCATCGCCCATGCGCATGAGCAGGCTATCGCGGGTGATGCCAGCGTTGTTGACGAGCGCCCAAATGGAGCCAAAGTCGTTGAGGACCGCTTCCACGCACGCGTTGACGGCAGCGGGGTCGGCCACGTCGCATTGATATGCGCGTGCCGCGGCGCCAGCCGCCTCGCAGGCTTCGCACGTCTCGCGCGCCGCATCGACGCTTCCGGCATAGACGACGGCGATATCAAAGCCGTCCTCCGCCAGACCGACAGCGCAGGCGCGGCCGATACCCCGCGAGCCGCCCGTGACCAGTGCCACGCGACGTGAGTCGTTGCGCTCGAGCGTGCCGTTGTTCAAGTTGCCCATGTCATTCCTTTCGGGTTACAGCCCTGTGGACTATGCGAGCTCGTCGGCAATAGCTTCGACCTGCTCGGCCGTTTCGCACGAATACACGCGAACGTCGCTCAGCGTACGCTTGACCAGGCCCGACAGCGTTTTGCCAGGGCCGACCTCAATAAACGTGTCGATACCCTGATCCTGCAGAGTGTGCAGCGTGTCGACCCAACGCACGGCATGGCTCACCTGGTTGGCCAAGACATCCGACATTGCTCGCGGGTCCGCCGGATAGGGCGCCGCCGTCATGTTTGCCATGACCGGAATCAGCAGCGGGGACGGCGCGTGACCGGCTTGGATATACGTCGCCAGCCCCTCAGTCGCCTCGGCCATATAGGGGCTATGAAATGCACCCGACACCGCGACTTTCATAGCGCGGCCGCCGGCCTCTTTTACTAGGACGTCGAGCTCCTGCAGCGCCTCGGGCGCTCCGGCAACAACCGTCTGCTGCGGGCTGTTGTAGTTGACCGGCCAGCAGTCCTCGCCGGCCTGCGCAGCCAGGTTCTCGACTTGCGCCGCATCGAGCTTGATGACGGCGCGCATGCCGCCGGGGTGACGCTCGGCCGCCGTGGCCATAAGCGCCGCGCGCTTACACACGAGCTCAAAACCCGCTCGTGTATCGAATACCCCCGCAAAGGTGAGTGCAGCGACCTCGCCCAGCGAGAATCCCGCACAGGCGGCAGGCACCACGCCGCGCTCGCGCAGGGCGACGGCGACAGCCAAGTCGTGCACGAACACGCAAGGCTGCGTGTTCTCGGTCTGCGAGAGCTCCTCTTTCGAGGCGCTCCGGCACTGCTCGCTGGTCCCCGGGCGCACCTCATCGGCGATTGCAAACACCTCGGCAGCCGCCGGCGATGCTTCGATGAGGTCGACGCCCATCGCAGGGTGCTGGGCACCCTGACCGGCAAACAGAAACGCTACGCTACCCATGCGGACGCACCCTTCAGGACATGCTCGGCGCCATCGACCAGATCGTCGACGATCTCGCGTGCGCTCTGGCGCTCGTTGACCATGCCAGCAATCTGTCCGCACAAATACGAACCCTCTTCGTAATTACCGTCCTTTGCGGCTTTACGAAGCGCGCCCGTGCCCATGGCCCCGAGTTCCTCGACACTTACGCCCGCCGCCTCGCTCTTGGCGTAGGCGTTGGTGAAGGGGCTCTTGAGGGCGCGCACCGGATGTCCCGTCGAGCGGCCGGTCGCACGCGTCGAAGTGTCGTTGGCCTTCAGGACCATCTCCTTGTACTGCTCCGAGACGGTGCACTCATTTGCAACGAGAAAGCGCGTACCCACCTGGACGCCGGCAGCGCCCAGCATAAAGGCGGCCGCCACGCCGCGGCCATCGGCGATGCCGCCAGCCGCAACCACGGGAATATCGACCGCATCGACAACCTGCGGGACAAGTGCCATCGTCGAGGTCTCGCCAATATGGCCGCCTGATTCGGTGCCCTCGGCAACCACGGCAGTGGCTCCACGACGCGCCACGAGACGCGCCAGCGCCACCGAAGCCACGACGGGAATAACCTTGATGCCCGCATCGCTCCAGGCCTTCATGTACTTGGTGGGATTGCCGGCGCCGGTCACCACAACGGGCACCCGCTCATCAATCACCACTTGTGCGACCTCGTCGACAAACGGGCTCATGAGCATAACGTTGACGCCAAAGGGCTTATCCGTCTTGGTGCGCAGCTCGTGAATCTGATCGCGCAGCCAGTTTGCGTCGGCATTCATGGCCGCAATAATGCCTAAGCCGCCTGCCTCAGACACGGCAGATGCCAGCGAGGCGTCGGCAATCCAGGCCATGCCACCCTGGAACACGGGCTTTTCGATGCCGAGCAGATCGCAGAGAGGAGACTTGAGCATCACTACTTCTCCAATGCCGCCTCGACCGTTTCGACGAACTCGCCGACCGTCTTGGGGTTCTCCTCGGTATCGAGCTCAATGCCAAACTCGTCCTCGACGGCAACGAGGATCTCGACGGTACCCAGGCTGTCGAGGCCAATCTCCTCGAGCGTGGACTCGGGCTTCATCTCGACATCGTCAAGGCCGGCGGTCTCGCGGATAACGTCGCAAACGCGCTCGAAGGTCTTCTGATCTGCCATGGTAGTTCTCCTTTGTTTGTGCCCCCAGGGGCGTTTTCATTTCCTATGTGCAACTACTTCCAGCGAAGTAGATAGCCACCTACATCCAAGCCGGCGCCGAATCCGACCAGGGCGATGGTGTCGTCCGCGTGCAGCGCGCCGGTATTTGCCAGTCGATCGAGAGCAAGCGGAATACAGGCGCTCGAGATGTTGCCGGTTTCACACAACGTTCGGACCACACGGTCGTCCGGCACACCTAAGCGCTTGACCGCCTGGCTCAAGATTCGTTCGTTAGCCTGATGGAATACAAAGTGGTCGATGTCCTCGACCGCGATGCTCGCGTCGCAGGCGAGCTTGTTGACCGTGTCGCAGATGGCATTGACGCCAAACTTGAAGACGCGACGGCCGTTCATGGAAAGCACGCTTTCGCGGTCCTGCGCCGTCTTATACGGCGAGGAGCCCGCCAATCCGGGGACGCTCAGCGTTTCGACGTCAGGCGACGTCGAAAGCTCAACAGCAAGGGGATTCTCTCCCCCAGCCTCTATGACCGCAGCACCCGCGCCATCGCCAAAGAGCACGCACGTGGCACGGTCGGTCCAATCGAGCGCGCGCGTCATCTGCTCGGCGGCAACGACCAGCACGTGCCTGGCGCGACCGCGGGCGATATAGCCCTCGGCGACATCGAGCGCAAAAACGAAGCCGGCACAAGCCGCCGAAACGTCGAAGGCAGGACATGTGGCACCCAGGCGCTCAGCAACGGCGCACGCTTCGGCAGGAACGAGATGGTCGCCCGTCGTCGTCGAGCAGACGATGAGATCCAGCTGGCTCGCATCGATTCCGGATACCTGAAGCGCCCGCTCGCTCGCCGCTACGGCAAGGTCGTCGAGTGACTCGGCGGTGCACACATGGCGGCTCTTGATCCCCGTACGGGTAAAAATCCACTCATCCGAGGTGTCCAGGAACTCGGACAGCTCGTCGTTGGAAACGCTGCGCTCGGGAAGCGCCGAGCCCGTTCCCAGTATCGTGAAACCCATCACTAACCTCCTTTGAGTTGTTGACGTGTTTACATCGACCAAGAGAGGATAGCGCATTTTAGTCGTTGTTGACGTGTTAACATTAAATTGTCCAAATGCGACAAAGGCTTCACATTGTGTCTGTCTCTCGACACCATTGCGTTATTCACTTATTCATTAAGGAGGTAGCAGCCGTTATGGATGCCCAATTAACGATAGTCGACGTAACCGGATCGACCAACGATGACCTGCTCGAAGCAGGAAAACAGGGTGCACCGCACGGCACAGGACTTGCCGCACGGGCTCAGACAGCAGGACGCGGCCGACGCGGCCACAAGTGGGATTCAACCGCTGGTAACTTGTTGCTCTCGATTCTCCTGCGTCCACGTGTTGATCCCGCCAAGTACTCTGGTCTTGCCGCCGTCAGCGGCCTAGCGGTGCTCGAGGCACTCGAGGCGCAAGGTCTTGCTAACGAGATCGGCCTCAAATGGCCCAACGACCTCGTCGCGCGAGGGCGCAAACTCGGCGGCATTCTGGTCGAAGCCGCACGCGATAACGAAGGCAAACCTTTCGCCGTCTGCGGCATTGGCGTCAATGTGAACTATGTGCCCTCGGGGGTTCCCGATGGCGGCCTGCCGGCAATCGGTCTCTCGGATCTCAACGAGAACGTTCCCGCCGTCGATGTGTTACTCAAGGAGGTCTATCACACCGTCGTAAACGCTGTGAACGCGTGGGCAGAGCGTCTCAACGCCATGGAAGAAAACGCCGGACCGCTCGCGCCCGTCCGCGATGTTTATATCGGTCATCTCAATTGGATTGGAGAGCACGTTATCGCCCGCTCCCCCGCTGGAGACGAGCTGACGCATGGCATCTTTCGAACGGTCGATAACTTTGGTCGCGCGTGTATCGAAACGGAAGACGGCTTGCGTCCCTTCCATTTTGAGGAGGCATCGCTGCGCCCCTTGAGCGAATAAGGCGCCGCAGCCACCTACTCGGTAGCATTACCCGATCCCCAAAGGCCATCATTCAAAGCAAAAGAGCCCCGCTACCGTAATGGCAGCGGGGCTCTTTAAGCTATGAGCGATATCGCTTAGAGCTTGATGTCGATGTCGACGCCAGCGGGGAGGTCGAGACGCATGAGCGAATCAACGGTGCCCGAGGTGGGGTCGAGGATGTCGATGAGGCGCTTGTGGGTGCGCATCTCGAACTGCTCACGGGAGTCCTTGTTCACGTGCGGCGAGCGGATAACCGTGTACAGGTTGCGCTCGGTGGGCAGGGGGACAGGACCGGAAACGCGAGCGCCGGTCTTCTGAGCGGTCTCGACGATGAGCTTCGCGGACTGATCGACGACCTCGTGATCATAGCCCTTGAGGCGAATGCGGATCTTCTGGGTAGCCAACTTAAACCTCCAAAGAGTGCGAGAGATGTTCTCGCGGATTACGTAACAGGGAGCTCGAACTTAGGCGTTCTTGCTCATGACCTCGTCCACGATGGACTTGGGCGCGGGCTCATAAGAGTCGAACTGCATCGTGTAGGATGCACGGCCCTGGGTCTGGGAGCGAAGGTCGGTAGCGTAACCGAACATCTCGCCCAGCGGCACCTTGGCACGGATGAGCTTGCTGTTCTTGCGATCCTCCATGCCCTCGATCTTGCCGCGGCGACCGGAGAGGTTGCCCATAACGTCGCCCATGTACTGCTCGGGGGTCTCAACCTCGACAGCCATGATCGGCTCGAGCAGCTGCGGGTCAGACTTCTTGAGAGCGTCCTTGATAGCCATGGAACCGGCGATCTTGAAGGCGGCCTCGGAGGAGTCGACCTCGTGGTAAGAACCGTCGAACAGGGTGACCTTAACGTCGAGGACCGGGAAGCCGGCGATAACACCGGTGTTCAGGGCCTCCTGGATGCCCTTGTCGATGGACGGGATGTACTCCTTGGGCACGACGCCGCCGACGATAGCGTTGACGAACTCGTAGCCGAAGCCCTCCTCCATCTTCTCGAGCTTGATGACGGCGTGGCCGTACTGACCGCGACCACCGGACTGACGGACGAACTTGCCCTCAGCCTTCTCGACGTCGTGACCAGCGGTCTCGCGGTAGGCAACCTGGGGCTTACCAACGTTAGCGTCAACCTTGAACTCGCGGAGCAGACGGTCGACGATGATCTCGAGGTGCAGCTCGCCCATGCCGGCGATGATGGTCTGGCCGGTCTCGTGGTTGGTGGACACCTGGAAGGTCGGGTCCTCCTCGGCGAGCTTGGTCAGAGCCAGGGACATCTTGTCCTGCTCGGCCTTGGTCTTGGGCTCGATGGCAACGTCGATAACGGGCTTAGCGAACTCGATCTTCTCGAGGACGATCTCCTTGCCCTCTTCGCACAGGGTGTCACCGGTGGTGGAGTTCTTGAAGCCGACGCAAGCGACGATGTCGCCGGCGGCAGCGTCGTCACGGTCGATACGCTCGGCGGCGTTCATCTCGAGGATGCGGCCGAGGCGCTCGCGCTGACCGTTGGAAGCGTTGACAACGTAGGAGCCGGACTCGGCGCGGCCGGAGTAAACGCGGACGTAGGTGAGCTTACCGACGAACGGGTCGGTCATGATCTTGAAGACCAGGCCGGAGAAGGGCTCGTCGAAGGAAGGATGACGCTGGATCTCCTCGCCGGTGTCCGGATCGGTACCGGTGACGGCCTCAACGTCAAGCGGGCTGGGCAGGTAGTCGACGACAGCGTCGAGCAGCTCCTGAACGCCCTTGTTCTTGTAGGCGGAACCCACGAAGACGAGGTTGAGCTCGTTGGCCAGAACGCCCTTGCGCAGAGCAGCCTTGAGCTCCTCGACAGTGAAGTCCTCCTCCATGAGGATCTTCTCCATGAGCTCGTCGTCAAAGCTGGCAGCAGCGTCGAGGAGCTCCTCGCGCTTGGTGGCAGCGATGTCAGCGAACTCAGCCGGGATCTCGTCCATCGGCTCGGGGTAGGTCATGCCCTTGTCGTCGGCCTTGAAGTCCCATGCGGTCATGGTGACGAGGTCGATGACGCCCCAGAAGTTGTCCTCGGCGCCCATCGGGACCTGAGCGGCCACGGCGTTGGCGTCGAGACGATCCTTCATGGTCTCGATAGCGTTGAAGAAGTCAGCGCCCACGCGGTCATACTTGTTGATGAAGGCGATGCGGGGGACGTTGAAGGTAGAAGCCTGACGCCAAACGGTCTCAGACTGGGGCTGAACGCCGGCAACGGCGTCGAAGACGGCGACAGCGCCATCGAGGACGCGCAGGCAGCGCTCGACCTCGGCGGTGAAGTCAACGTGGCCCGGGGTGTCGATGATCTGGATGCGGTAGTCGGTACCGTCCTTCTTCCAGAAGCACGTGGTAGCAGCGGAGGTAATGGTTACGCCGCGCTCCTGCTCCTGAACCATCCAGTCCATGGTGGCAGCGCCCTCATGGACCTCACCGATCTTGTGGGTCTTACCGGTGTAGTAAAGAATACGCTCGGTCGTGGTGGTCTTACCGGCATCGATGTGAGCCATGATGCCGATGTTACGGGTATCGGAAAGCTTGTACTTAGGCTTAGCCATGTTAGTTCCTTACCTTAACTTACCAACGATAGTGAGAGAACGCGCGGTTGGCCTCGGCCATCTTGAAGACGTCCTCACGCTTCTTGACGGAAGCGCCCAGGCCGTTGGAAGCGTCGAGGATCTCGTTGGCGAGACGCTCGGCCATGGTCTTCTCCTTGCGAGCGCGGGAGAAGTTGACGATCCAGCGGATACCCAGAGCGGTGGAACGACGGGAGTTGACCTCCATCGGGACCTGATAGGTAGCGCCACCGACACGCTTGGGCTTGACCTCGAGCGTGGGCTTGACGTTGTCCATAGCCTTCTTGAAGGTAGCGAGAGCGTCGCCACCCTCGGACTTCTCGGCAACGATCTCGAAAGCGGTGTAAACGATGCGCTCAGCGGTGGCCTTCTTGCCGTCAAGAAGGACCTTGTTGATGAGCTGAGTCACCAGGCGGTTGTTGTAAACGGCGTCAGGCTGAACCTCACGACGATTAGCTGCTGCACGACGCGGCATGTGAAATCTCCTTAAGTGTCTACCGTGCGGCGCTTAGGCGGCACACGGCGAAAGTATCAAAACGTTATCTGGCTTATTTGGCCTTGGGGCGCTTAGCACCGTACTTGGAACGGGCCTGCATACGGTTCTGGACCGGAGCAGCGTCGTAGGCGCCACGGATGACGTGATAACGGACACCAGGGAGGTCACGGACACGACCGCCGCGGACGAGCACGATGGAGTGCTCCTGCAGGTTGTGGCCCTCACCCGGGATGTAAGCAGTAACTTCGATGCCGTTGACGAGGCGAACACGGGCAACCTTACGAAGAGCCGAGTTCGGCTTCTTGGGGCTCGTGGTGAAGACGCGGGTGCACACGCCGCGCTTCTGGGAGTTGTGCTGCAGAGCAGCGTTCTTGGACTTCTTGGGCACGGAACGACGGCCCTGGCGAACCAGCTGGTTAATAGTAGGCAAAGCGTACTCCTTCTCGAATGATTCCAGCTTTCTGTAAAGTGCAACGGCTTGAATCGAGGGGTCAGCATCCCCCTACGAAACACGCAGTTCGATAGGATACGTGGCGTTAGCTGTGCCGTCAACAGACCACGCCGCCGGGCGTATCCCCAAATTGGCATATTTCCGCAAACCCTACACAAAAGGGATCCCCTCCTGTGCGCATGGGCGGATTCCCGGGCCGGGCGGCCTGCGGTTTAAGTTTGCTGCTCTACAGTCCTGGCTCGCACGGAGGCCACATTAAGTGGCCTCCGGCTCGTGCGGAACTCGCGACAAACTTAAACCGCAGGCCGCCCGGGTCGGGAATCCGACATGCTCGTCGAGGCAACGCTACCTGCCAAAAAGGGACAGGTTTATTTTGGTCGGTTTTATCTAGGGAAACGTCGCGCTCCAGCGGTGATCTGCTCTCATCTGTCGCATGGAAATCGGCGGCGTTTCCATTTAACGCAAAAGAGGCCGCTTCCCCTAGTAAGAAGCGGCCCCAAATCTTACGAATAGACGATGGTAAAGGGTACTTCTGTTTCGGTCTCTCCTGTTGACGTGCACCTCGTGCCCTCAAGCGTTACTGAGACCACTTGGTCGACATCAATCAACTTCGTTGGCACCCAGATGTTCTCTCCGCTATTGCGCGTATAAGAAAAATATAAGTTGAACGTCCCTGCGTCGTCATCTTCGATAATCTGCTCCGATCCATCCTTGTAGGTAACCGTCAACTTCTTCGTGACTGCGTCAATGCCCAGATCATCGATGTGTGTCTGGATAGAAAACGGGCTGATCTCGAGAGGCGAGTCATCGGAGCGGAGTTCCTTTGTATCGACGTACGCTCCAACGCTAAACTCGGGCGTCGATGCCTCGAACGGCTTCGCATCCTCGCCTTCGCCCTCGGTCCACGAGATATTCCAGGTGACCGCATGTTGAAAACCTCGCTCGCGATCCATAGAAGCAAAGTACATCGTGCCATTAATGACAGTATCGCTTGATGTGTCCTTATCAATGGTGCAGCGTGTGTCAGCCCATTCCTCGCCGAAGTTCATGCTGGGCGTGCCGATGCCTTGTTCTTCTTCACCATAGAGAACAAGTTCGCCTGTCTCTGCTGCCGGCTTGTAGTAGTTAACGCCATTTGGATTGGACAGCGTAAACGTCACGGCACCGCAACCGTTTTTATCGATAGCCATCTCATGGATATCAAGCGTATAGCCGTTACCCTCGACGGACAGATTAACCTTCTGGACTGTGCCCTCCAGGCTTTGGGGCGCAATGCCGTCACCAAACTCTCTGGTGTAGGTGTATTTAGTCCCCGATGAGCCGCCATTAGTCCAGGTAATGGAATCCCCGTTGCCGTGGTTTCCCCAGGCTGAGGCAAAATAGCCGGAATTGACAACGGCGTAGGCGACCCCTCCGGTCGCCAACACTCCGGCAAGACATCCGATTACGGCAACATAGAGAGGCTTCGCGTGGCCCTTTCGATGAAGCGGCTCACCCGCAGCGGTATTAAGGACGCGATCTGCAAGATTGCTATCGGCTTGGATGGACTCGAAGGCCTGCTTGATTTGATTGGATTTCACGGTCGCCCTCCTCTAGGATCAATTTGAGCTTCGATCGACCGCGAGCTAAACGCGTTCGAACGGTCGCGGCTGGCACATGCAGTAACTCGGCAATCTCTGCGGTCGAAAAGCCCAGATAGTAATAGAGCACGATGGGAACACGGAATCGCTCCGGAAGTCGCATAACGTCTGACAGGACCGCCTTGGTCTCATCCTGCGCCGCCGAAAGCGAATCGGCCAGGTTCTCAATATCCTCCACACGCCTCCATGGCTTTCGAAAGAGCGATTTACATTCATTGATCGTGACCCGGATAAGCCAGCGGCGAAGATGTTCCCAACTTTCAAAGTGCCCATCGCTTTTAAGCAACTTAAGAAAGACATCTTGGGCAACATCGTCGGCATCGGCGCAATCGCGCAGGTACGTCAATGCGATCCGAAACACGACATCCCGGTGATCTTCGACCGCCTGTCTAAATGCTTGTTCTTCCATAATCACCTCCTGGTGACGTTAATGATTATCGATGAGGCCCTCACCATAGATACGCTCTGGCCGGACGAATTGTTTCAAATTCAAGCAGGAAAAACCTACCAAAATAAACCTGTCCCTTTTTGGCAGGTTTTAGCTCAGCAGCATG